>JADGHC010000545.1 GCA_019689655.1 Microbispora sp. | reverse complement strand
TCTTAATCCCATATGCCCGGCGGGAGACCTGCTCGGGTTTTACTTCGGTTTCCCGGCTACCCCGTCGCCCGGAGCCTTCCCCGCAACACACACGTCACGGGCACACGACAACACCCACGGCGCACATGTCACGGACGCGCGCTACCACGCCAGTGGCGCACACGTCACAGCGGCATGAGAACACCCGCAGCTCACAGGTCATGAGCGCGCGCGACCACCCCCGCCACTCGGGAGCGGCGAGCAGCGGCTACCGTCAGCCCGTCACCACCGGTGATTTCCGGGGAAGGCCGTGATCGCGTCGCCCCTGGTCCCACATTCGAGCGACGTTGCACCGACCCGGCCCGGGCCCGGCTCGTCGCGGCGCGAGCACAGCTCACCGCGGTCGCACAAGACCGGCCGCCCCTGCCTCCGCGATGGCGTCCGCCGGTTGAACGCATGCCCGGCCGGATGACAATCTCGGGCAAAGCTCTGAATGTCCACGTTTGTCGCGTTCCACGGGCTGGGTACGCCCTGCGCCAATCGTGGGGAGGAGCACCGAAATGACGTTCAATCCGCTGAAGGAGCGGGGAATCCCGCTGGACCGGCAGTTGCGCAACTGGCGCGAGCTGAATGTGGCGCCGATCGATCCCGACCACGCCGATCCCTACACCCGATGCCGGATCATCACGATGAACGGCATCGAGATGGAAGCGATCATGTTCAGCCACCATTTCGCCCGGCGCTGCCCCGATCTGGAGGCCAAGCAACGCCTGGCAGAGGTGCGCTACATCGAGGCCCAGCAGCAGAAGGCGGTCAACTGGCTGCTGCCGGGGGTGTCCTCGGTGCTGGAGACGACGCTCGCGTACGAGCAGGTGGCGGTGGACCTGACCGCGTGGGTGGCCCGGATGGAGCCCGACCCCTATCTCAAGCAGGCCTACCAGTTCGGCGTGCTGGAGGACTTCGATCACCTGTACCGGTACGCCAACCTCTACGAGATGATCGAGCACCGCAAGGCCGAGAAGATCGTCGACCAGGTGACCGAGGTGATGCCGGGCCGGCCGACGAAGATGCACCACCGTCACCCCATCGACAACGTCCGCGAGAACTACAACCGGGAGACCGCGCAGGCGATCTCGAAGCTGCACGCGCTGACCATCATGTCGGCTGAGCAGCAGACCATGAACTTCTACATGAACGTCGGCCCGATGTACATGGAGCCGATCGCGCGCAAGCTCTACCAGGAGATCGGGCTGATCGAGGAGGAGCACGTCACGCACTACGAGTCGCTGCTCGACCCGGGCGAGTCGTGGTGGGAGCAGCTGCTCAACCACGAGTACAACGAGTGTTACCTGTATCACTCGTTCATGGAGACCGAGTCCGACCCGAAGGTCAAGGCGATCTGGGAGCTGCATCTGAACATGGAGCTGGAGCACCTGCGGATCGCCGCCGAGCTGTTCCGCCGGCATGACGGCCGTGATCCGGAGCAGGTGGTGGCTCCCGCGCTGCCCAAGCCGGTGACGTTCGAGCCGAACAAGGAGTACCTGCGCGAGCTGATCGCCACGCAGATCGACTACACGACCCTGGGCACCGGGTACGTCCAGGAGGCCCACGAGCGGTTCCAGCGCTGGCAGGAGCAGATCATGGGCGGGGAGGAGCCGTCCAGCGAGCGGGTCATCGAGGAAAACCGCGCCAGGTCGGGCGACGAGTACCGGCTGGAGACCGAGGGCGCGCACCCCCTTTACAGTCTGCGCACGCACTGATCGTTCCCCTGGCTCGGGGCGCCGCGGGGCGCCCCGAGCCGGGCACGCCCGCCTTTACCTGCGCAGCGCCTGGCGGATCAGGTCGCGCGCCCGATCCATGATCGCCGCCGGCGGGCCCAGCAGCAGGTTCCGGGTCATCGACTCCACGCCCGGGTGCGGACGGGTCGGGGCCATCGCCTCGGCGGCCCGCACCCCGAGGGCCATCGCCCGCCGCTCCGCCGCGGTCGTCTCGGCCCGGAGCTTGGTGAACTCGTAACGCTCCTCGGCCCGTGCGTGCGCGAGCACGGCCAAGCGCAGCCTGTCCAGCTCGGGCATGAAGCCGGGATCCTCCGGGCCCATCCGGTCGAGCCTGCTGAGCATCTCCTTGGCTTCGCGCTCCTCCTTGAGCCGGTCGGCCACCACTTCGGCTCCTCCGTCCACCCGCAGCCGGGTGTAGGGGTGGAGGATCTCCTCCTCCGCCGTCTCGTGGACGGCCAGCATGCGCACCAGCCGCCGGAACGGCTCGTGGCGCTCGCCCGGATCGGCGCGCGCCACCTCGTCGAACATGTCCCTGATCATCGAGTGCTGGCGGATGAGCAGGTCGACGACGTCGCCTTCCTCCATCAGTTCGGGCACCGGACGAAACGGGACCACGGTCCAGCCTGACCGCACATGGCGGACACCCGGCTATCTACCCGTGCGACGCGCTGATCAGCAGCCGATCGGGCTCGACCCCAGCGCCACGTCGTCGTACCAGAGGGTGTCGGCGTCGCCGGCGTAGCTCTCCCAGCCCAGGCGGAACGTCGTGGGCCGCGGCGCGGTCGAGCGGCGCAGCCACTGGGCGTCCACGTCCTGGGTGGGCGTGCCGTCCACCCGCAGGCCGGTGATCTCCTGGTCGTCCAGGTACGTACGCATGGCCTGCTGGGTGGTGTCGATCTGGAAGCGCAGGCACACCCAGCGGTTGACGGGCAGCGGCGCGCTCAGCGCGACGCCGGAGGGGCTCTGCTCGGGCAGCGTGGCGTCGTCGGACTCGCGGTTCCACTGGAGGGCGCCGTTCTGGCCGCCGATCCGCAGGTCCTTGCCGCCGTCCCTGGAGTCCGCCATCGTGATCATCGAGACGTGGGTGGCCGGGAGGGCGGTCGTGTGCCGCACCCACACGCGCCCGTACACGACGGGCGCGATGGAGGACACATCCTTGGTGGTCGCGGCGAAGATGTGGTTGCAGTAACCGCCGCCGCCGTTGATCCGCAGCGACTTGCCGCCGCTGTGCGCGGTCGAGGTGTCGATGGTGGCGGTGCCGGTCCCCTGGCAGTTGGGGGTGGTCACCTGCCACTCACCCGACGGCGTGCCCGACTGGTCTTCGAAACCGGAGCAGACGACCAGGCCCGCGCCCGAGCAGCCGGACGGCGTGGGCGTCGCCGACGGGCTCGGCGAGGCCGAGGGCGAGGACGACGGCGATGGGGAGGCGGAGGGCGACGGCGTGGGCGAGTGGTCCGCGGTCGGCGACGGCGTCGGCGACGGGCTGGGCGACGGGGACGAGGCGCCGTCGCACGGCACCCCGTTCAGCGACCAGTCGGACGGCGTCGTGAGGCTGCCCGACCAGGTGCCCTGGAACCCGAAGTCCGCGGTGCCGCCCGTGGCCAGCGAGCCGTTCCAGGCGACGTTGACCGCGGTGACGGTCGTGCCCGACTGGCCGATCTGGGCGTTCCAGGCGTTGGTGATCTGCTCACCGGGGTCCGCCGTCCAGCGCAGGGTCCACCCGCTGACCGCCGAGCCGAGGTTGGTGAGCCGCACCGACGCGGTGAAGCCGCCGGGCCACTGGTTGGTCGTGTAGTCCACCTTGCAGACGGGGGCCGCGGAGGCGGCGCCGGGCACCAGCACGACCACGAGGCCTGCGGCCAGCGCGGCCAGGGCCGCGACCAGGCGCGTCACCGCAGAGCCCGGCAGGCCGCGGGCGGCGGGGCGAGCCCCTCGGACGGGACGGAACTGCTTCATTCGCACCTCGATTTCTGCGCATCTGCTCGTCCGGCGCGCCACCCGGCTCGCGCCGCGCCCCGGGACGGGCATGGCGGACACGGGCCCCCGCTCGGACGGGCCCCGGCCAGGCGGGCAGGCACCCCCGCTCGCGCCTCGGCCACGCGGGCGGCCCCTCTGACGCGTACGGCGGCGGAGACGGCACCGGGGACGACGACGGAACGTACGGTGGGCCGCGCATGAGCCGGTCGGCCGGCGACGCGCGCGCCCGGGTCGCGACGCTGCGGCCCGGACGCAGATGTTTTCTCCGCGTGGTGGAACCGGTCAACGGACGCCGCCGGCGACGCGGCGGGCCGCCCGGCCGGCGGCGGCCCCCGTACGCAGCTCACGGGCATGGCGGCCGCCGGAGACGGCAAAGCGCGGGCAGGGGACGAAACTGAATCTTTCACCCGCGCACGCCCACCCGGGGTGAGCCGGGTCCCGCGCGCGCCCTGCGTCCGGCGACGTGCCCCGCCC
>JADGHC010000544.1 GCA_019689655.1 Microbispora sp. | reverse complement strand
GGGCCGGGTCGGCGCGCAGCACCGCGAGGTGGATCGCGGACAGCTCGGCGGAGGGGTCGGCGCCCAGCTCGTCGGCGAGCACCCGCCGGGCGTCCTCGTAGACGGCCAGCGCCTCCGCCGGGCGGCCGGCCGCGTAGAGTGCGCGCATGAGCTGCCCGCGCGTACGCTCCCGCAGCGGGTGTGCGGCGACCCGTTCCTGCAGCTCGGGCAGCAGGTCGCGGTGCCGGCCGAGGGCCAGGCCCGCCTCGGCGAGGTCCTCGGCCGCCGACATGCGCAGCTCCTCGAGCCGGGCCGCCTGGGCGGGCGCGAACGGCGCGTCGGGCACGTCGGCGAGCGCCGGTCCGCGCCACAGCGCGAGCGCGGCGCCGAGGAGCTCGGCGGCCAGGGCGGGGTCGCCCGCGTCGAGGGCGCGCCGTCCCTCGGCCGCCAGCCGTTGGAAGCGCGGGGCGTCCACGTCGTCGGGGTCCACGGCGAGGCGGTAGCCCGCCGGTTCCCGTACGACCAGGTTGCCGAGGCTCCGGCGCAGCCGCGACACCTGGGCCTGCAGGGCGTTCGTCGCCCCGTCCGGGGGGTTCGCGCCGTACAGGCCGTCGATCAAGCGGTCGACGGTGACGACCTTCCCGGCGTTGAGGAGCAGCAGGGCGAGCAGCGCCCGCAGCCCCGGCCCGCCGACCGGGACCGCCCGCTCGCCGTCGGGCCGCGCCTGCGTGGGGCCGAGGATGCCGAACCGCATGCCCATGATTGTCCCGCATCGTCTCGGCCCCGGCGCGGGCTCGGCGGGTCAGCGGCGGATGGCCTCGGCGATCGCCTTCAGCCGGGCGGCGGAGGCCAGGCCGCCGTGGTACCAGTGGATCTCGGCGGCGCCGGCCGCCGTGTACGCCTCGGCCAGGAACGACAGCGCCGCGCCGTCCGCGGGACGCGGCGGCAGGGCCAGCACGTACGCGCCCACGCGCGGGCCGAGCCGGCCCAGCGCGCGCAGCCCGGCCTCGTCCACCTCGGGGGCGTTCCAGCAGTTGCCGACCAGCAGGTCGACGTCCACCCCCTCGGGGACGGTGGCGAACGGGCCGGTCGCCCACGGGTCGGCGTTGGCGTGCAGGGCGATCTTCAGGCCCGGCCGCACCGCCCTGGCCTCCGCCAGCAGCAGGTCGCGCAGCTCGCCCGCGAGCCCGGTGCGCAGGTCGCGCATCGGGTCCGCGAGGTCGCCGAGCGCCTCCTCGACCGAGCCCGGCGCGCCGTCGACGCCCGCCCGCACCCGGGCGCGCACCTCGGCGACGTCCAGCCCGGCCGCCTCGTAGCGGCGCAGGCAGGCCGCGCAGAAGCACAGCGACAGCAGCGCGATCTGCGCCGGCGACCAGTCCGCGCCGTCGGTCTTCTCGTGGTGACCGCCGTGGCGGAAGCCGAGGGCCCCGCACGCCTCCAGGATCAGCGCGTCGGGGTCGCCGATCTCGACGATCTCGTGGACCAGCGTGCGGCAGTAGTCGCGCACGTCGGCCGCCGCCGGGCACAGCGCGTACGGGTAGCGCTCGCCGAAGGCGTTGACGACCACCAGGTCGGGGTTGGCCGAGCCGAGCAGCGTGTTGTGGGTCAGCACGGTCCACGCCTGGACCGGCAGGCCCTCGGCGCGCAGGGCGTCCCTGGCCTCCCCGAACGGGTCGCCCGAGTCCACCCACGACGGCGTGCCGGGCACCAGCCGGTTGCCCTTCCACGCCTCCTCCCGTACGGGGACGTAGCAGGCGGCGTGCCGGGCGTCGACCAGCCGGTGGGCCGGATGGGCGGGGGTCGCGGCGCGGGTGGTGTGGTAGGACGCGGCGAGCGCGACCGCGTCGACGCCGAGCGCCTTGAGGCGGGCGGCGGCGCCGGGGTCCCCGACGACGTCCCAGGGGTAGGCGTAGATGACGTTCACCAGCGCGGCCTCCGTGCGGAGAAGGACGGGTCGAAGGACCTCATGTACGTCGTGTCGTCGCGGGAGCGGACCCCGCACTTCTCATACTGCTCGTGCATGACGGCGAGGGCGTCGCGGTCGAGCTCCACGCCGAGCCCCGGGCCCTCCGGCACCGGGACCGCGCCGTCCACGAACCGCAGCGCGCCGGGGGCGACCACGTCCTGGCCGTCCTGCCAGGGCGTGTGGGTGTCGCAGGCGTGGGTGACCGCCGGGATGGCGGCGGCCAGATGGGTCATCGCGGCCAGGCTGATCCCGAGGTGGGAGTTGGAGTGCATCGACAGCTCGATGCCGAAGATCGTGCACAGCGTGGCGATGTGCGCCGAGCGCACCAGCCCGCCCCAGTAGTGGTGGTCGGTCAGCAGCACGCCGATCGCGTTGCGGCGCACGGCCTCCGGCAGGTGCTCGGGGGTCACCACGCACATGTTGGTGGCCAGTGGCATCGGCACCTCGGCCGCCACCCGGGCCATGCCCTCGATGCCCTCGGTCGGGTCCTCCAGGTATTCCAGCACGCCGTCGAGCTCGCGGCCCACGCGGATCGAGGTCTCCACGCTCCAGACGGCGTTGGGGTCGAGGCGCAGCGGATGCTCGGGGAACGCCTCGCGCAGCGCGTGGATCGCCTCGATCTCCTGCTCGGGCGGGAACACGCCGCCCTTCAGCTTGATCGAGCGGAAACCGTACCGGCCGATCAGCAGGCGGGCCTGCTCGACCACCCCCTCGGGGTCGAGCGCGGCGCCGAAGCCGTCCTCCGGCTCACCCGGGTGACCGGCCCACTTGTAGAACAGGTACGCGCTGTACGGCACGGCGTCGCGCACCCGGCCGCCGAGCAGGTCGACGACGGGCCGGCCCGCCGCCTTGCCCCGGATGTCCAGGCACGCCACTTCGAAGGGGGAGAAGATCCGGTCGACGGTCTTGGCCCGCGAGGAGGTGCCGGTCAGGCCGTGCAGGTCGGTGACGACGTCGGCCCCGACGAGGCCGGCCACGGTGGCGTACATCGCGTTGTGGGCGTAGACGTCGTGGCCGACGAGCGCCCGGGCGGCGTCGCGCACCCGCACGAGGTGGTCGAGGTCGCCGTAGGTCTCGCCGAGGCCGGTGAGCCCCTCGTCGGTGACGACCTCGACGATCGTGCGCAGCGCCCACGGCTCGTGCACGCCGGCGGCGTTGAGCAGCGGCGGGTCGCGGAAGGCGACCGGCGTGACGTTGATTTCGCGAATCCTCATCCCACGATCTCCAAACCGGCCTCGATCAGCCGCTCCAGCCGGGCCACGTGCTCGGGTGCCGCGTCGACCAGCGGCGGGCGTACCGGGCCCACGTCGAGGCCGCGCAGTGTGACGCCGGCCTTGATGAGCGAGACGGCGTAGCCGGGCACGAGGTCGCGCAGCTCGACCAGCGGGCGGTAGAAACCGGCGAGCAGGCGCCGCACCAGGTCGTCGTCTCCGGTGGTCACGGCCTTGTAGAAGGCCAGCGCCACCTCGGGGAGGAAGCAGAACACGGCGGAGGAGTACAGGCTCACGCCGATGCCCCGGTAGGCGGGCACGGTCATCTCGGCCGTCGGCAGCCCGTTGAAGAAGGTGAAGTCGCGGCCGGTCGCCTCCCGGACGGCCAGGACGATGCGCTGCATGAGGCCGATGTCGCCCAGGCCGTCCTTGAACCCGACGACGTTGGGGATCTCGGTCAGCGTCGCCGCGGTGGACGCCGTGAAGCGGGCGTTGGCCCGCTGGTAGACGATGATCGGCAGTTCGGTGACCGCCGCGACCTCGCGCACGTAGCGCACCAGCCCGTCGGCGGGCGCGCTCACCAGGTAGGGCGGCATCAGCAGCAGGCCGTCCGCGCCCGCTTCGGCGGCCCGGCGCGCGCACTCGCGGGCGAACGGCAGCGAGCCGCCGGCACCGGACAGGACGGGGACCCGTCCGCCCGCCGACTCGACGGCGATCCGCACCACCCGCGCGTACTCGTCGATGCCCAGCGCGTTGAACTCGCCGGTGCCACAGGCGGCGAACACTCCGCCCGCTCCGTCGGCGACGCCGCGCGTCACGTGCGTGGCCAGCACATCCTCGGCCAGCTCACCGTCCGGGCCGAACGGTGTGACCGGAAAGAAGAGAACCCCGTCGAGCTGCATCCCGCCCACTCCTCATGTCCATATATATGGACATAGTTCTTCATTATGTCCACGACGCTAGCCGGGTGATCTCGGCAAAGTCAACCTGGCCTCATTCCGCGACGACGCCGCTGGTCAACCGGCGTACGAGCCGGTGCGGGAGGGCCGGGGG
>JADGHC010000543.1 GCA_019689655.1 Microbispora sp. | reverse complement strand
CCAAGCGGCCAAAACCGACGCGTATGGTTCAAGGTCTCAGGCTGGGAGTGTGACGCAATCCCAGAGAGTGTTCGCTCCGGGTTCCTCTCGCCACGCCACCTCAGCACGCAGCAACCTGTCTATCCGACTTACGGCCGCGCCATGAGGCGCAGGTTTTCCGTGGTTCTCGCGCACCGGCTGGCGGGTGCGAAGGCGGAACGGAGTGGGAAAAGCCCTCTCTCCGGCCGCCTTCTCTCCGAACCTGGCGACCTGGGCGATTTACCAGCCAGTCGAGAACCCGCAGAAAACCTCAAGTTCTTGTGGCAGGATCATGGCGGGGTTGGAGAAGCTCTTCCCGCCCCCGATAGGCACCCGGGTCCAATCAGCATGGTCTCTTAATCTCTTCCGTCGTGGGCCTCCGTCACGCAAAGCCGACCCCGAGCTTCTCGAGGGCGGCAGACAGCTTGGCAGCGATCTCGGGGCTGGCGACCTCGCCATCCGCGAACTCGACCGCCACACGGAACCGCAGGGTCAGGTGGCCCGCCGCCGCCAGCACGTCGCCCATGCCCTCGACCAGTTCGATCATCTGGCTGCTGTCGAGCACGGCTTCCTGGAACTTCGGCTTCGGGGCGGGCGCGGGCTGCTGATCCTCGTCGAACTCCTTCGGCTTCGGGCCGTCCTTCGCCTTCGACGCCTCCGGAAGGGCGAACTCGACGGCGGCGGCCTCATGGGGCTGGCACGGCCAGCCGACGGCCCCGGGCAGCGCCTTGATGAAGCCAGAGTTCATGGCCCCCGTGATCGCCGCCTCGACGACCTTCCACGGCAGGGCCACCACCCCGCGCTGCGCCGCGACCGCCTCGGCGATGGAGTGAGCCGTCGCCTTCCCGCCGCTCCAAGCGTCGGGGAGCGCCTCAGGCGTGAGCGACGAGACACTGATCGGCTCGGGGGGGACCCGCAGCACCGCCGCCTTCGTGACAATCCCAGGCGGGGGGGCTTCGCCCCAAACTGACGCCGTCCCGCTCGTCAGCCACACGGTGCCGGCCTTCACCGCCGCCCCGACCGCCTCCAGCACCTTGGCCTCGGGGCAGCGGGGGATCGGCTTCTCCTCGGTCCAGCCCTCGTCGGGATGGTCGATGGTGAGGGTGAAGCCGTCGAAGTAGGAGACGAGGTCGGCGACCTTCAACCCGTTCCTGAAGTCGAGTCCCTCCAGCTTGCCCGGCGCCAGCAGTCCGGGGTCGAGCGCGTCGAGCACCGCCGCCTTGTTCTGCACCGCCTCCAGCGCGTCGTCGGCCAGCACCTCTTCCTCGACCGGCATGCGCCACCAGGTGCGGGCGGTCCCATCCGGCCGCGGGAGCGACAGCACGTAGAGCCCCTGGAGGCAGCCGTTCGCCACGGTCTCCAGGAGGTCCTTGCGGCGGAGCATCTTCGGCAGCTTGGGGCGCTCCGCGAAGGCGCCGACGATCGTCTTCACGCGCCGGCGGTCTTCGTCCTCGCGCCACAGGTCATAGCCGCTGGCCGAGCCGGGGAGGATCGCGTCGGGGGTCAGCGGCAGGTCCGTGATGCGCGACTTGGGGTCCTCCTTGATCGTCTGGAACAGCGGCTTGCTCGTGTCCACGGTGATCTTGAAGGCGTGCACGGCGTCGTCGGTCCCAGGCGGCTCTCGCAGGTGAGCGAGACCCGCGGACGGTGGCCGCGCCGCCTTCGTCGGCCCCCGCGGCCTGCTGCGCGCGCCGCTCACCGACTGCACCACCGCCTGGAGGATCGGCTGATGCCCGCCGCCGTCCCGCTGATCGCCGTCGTGGCCTCCGGCGTCGCCTCCGCCGCGGTGGGCGGCGGCGTCATCGGCGCGCTCGTCGGCGCCGGCGCCGCCCTGGTCGTCACCGCGGCGGGCCAGGCGATCTTCCCCGCCAAGAGGCCGAGCGCCCCGTCCATCCCGGCCGCACCCGGCTTCGACGCCAGCGCCCCCGGCGCCGGCCGGACGCAGTCCTTCCGCCAGCCCATCACCGAGCACCAGATCGTCTTCGGCCGCTGCAAGGTCTCGGGGCCGATCGTCTTCCTGCACTCGGCGCCCGACGACCAGGGGCGGGAGGACGGCTACTTCTACGCCGTGGTGGTGCTGGCCGGGCACAGCGTGCGCGCGATCGGCGAGGTGTTCCTCGGCGACAAGTCGGAGACCGATGCCTCCTATGCCGGGCTGGTGCGCATCGACCGCCATCTCGGCGCCCCCGACCAGGCGGCCGACGCCAACCTGGTGGCGGAGACCGGCGGCAAGTGGACGGCCGCGCACCGCGGCCGCGGTCGGGCTTACATCGCGATCCGGCTGAAGCTCACCGCCGAGGCCTTCCCCTCCGGCCCGCCCAACATCGCGGCCCTGGTGGAAGGGGCCGACACCATCCTGGATCCGCGCACCGGCCAGGTTGGGTGGTCGGACAACCCGGCCCTCTGCCTCGCCTGGTACCTGACCGCGCCCTTCGGCTGGCGAGCGTCCTGGGCCGACATCGACATCCCCGCCCTGATCGCCGCGGCCAATGTCTGCGACGAGCTGGTCGGCACCCGGCGCGGCGTCTACGAGCGCCGCTACACCTGCAACGGCCGCGTCTCGCTCGGCGAGGGCAAGCTCGCCATCACCCGCAAGCTGGTCTCGGCCATGGCCGGCGCCCTGGTGGTCTCGGGCGGGCGCTTCTTCATCCACGCCGGCGCCCCCGCGCTGCCCGCGGCGACGCTGACCAGCGATGACCTGCGCGGCGACGTGACCATCCAGGGCAGCCGGCCGCGGCGCGACCTCTTCAACGGCGTGCGCGCGGTCTATGTCGAGCCGGCCGCCAACTGGCAGCCAACGGACGCGCCGCCGCTCTTGGCGAGCAACTACGTCGCCGAGGACGGCGGCGAGGCGATCTACCGCGACATGGAGTTCCCGCTCACCACCTCGGTCAGCACGGTGCAGCGGATCATGAAGGCCGAGCTCGAGCGCAATCGCCGCCAGCGCGAGGTGGCCTTCCCGGCCAACCTCTCTGCCCTGCGGCTGCGCCCCTGGGAGGGGGCGATGGTCGCGCTTGATCGCCTGGTGCCCTTCCCGGCGCGCGTCACTGGCTGGTCGCTGTCGCCGGACGGTGGGGTGAACCTGACCCTGGCCGAGGAGGACGCCGCCGTCTGGGACTGGGATCCGGCCACCGACGAGCGCGCCACCGGCGAGAGCCCCTCCGTGGTGCTGCCCAACCCCGGCGTCATCGCCGCGCCGGCCAGCATCGCCGTCGCTACCCCGACCATGACCTCCTTTGCCGCCCTGGCGGTGTCCTGGTCGGCGGTCCCGAGCGCGCATCTGGCCGGCTACGAGGTCGAGTTCCTGCCGGCCACGGTCGCTGCCTGGCAGGGCTACGGGGCGGGGCTGGGCGCCACCGCGGCCGCCATCCCCACCGCCGAGCCGACCGCCTTCCGGGCCCGCGCTGTGGCCCGCAGCGGCGCCGTCTCGGGCTGGCGCGAGGCCCTGGTGCCGGCTGCCGTCTCCGCGCCCACCGCGACCGGCATTGCCGGCGGGATCCGCATTAGCGGTGGCTTTCCACCCGATGCGGTCCGGCTCCAGCTGTTCGAGGCCACCTCGAACAGCCTGGCCGCGGCCAGTAAGCTTGCGGCCGAGCCGACCAGCCTATTCTTCGACCGCACCGGCCTCACCGCCGGCCAGACCCGCTGGTACTGGCTGCGCGCCGTCTCGGCCGAGGGGAACGTGTCGGCCCTGGCCGGGCCCGTCTCTGCCACCGCCCTGTAGTGAGCTGGCCGACACCGCCACGCCTCCCCTGAGCAGGAAGAAGGGGGGCGTTCGGTAGCTCACGGCCTGAGGTCGCGCGCCTCCTGCTCCAACCGCAGATGCTCGCGCGCCAGTTCGAGGCTCCTCTGGAGGGTGCCCAGCACCTCCCGGGCCAGGGCGGCAGCCCGCGGATGATTGTCCCGGTCCAACTCCGCGATGACCCTGAGCTGGTGGGCAACGTGCCCCTCGGCCTCGCGGACATGGCGCTCGGACTGGGCGAGGGCGTCCTCGGGCTGATCCATGTCCCGCTCCTCCGGCGCGCAGCATACCCGCGGCGAGCCGTCCCCTGGCAAGCGCCAGACCAGCTCTCCCCACGAGGACAGACGGCATGCCCGCCCGCATCGACGACCTGCTGGTCCTCAACGCCAACCTCAGCAAGACCGACTTCGCCAAGTATCTCCGCGACCGCGAGGCGGTGCTGCCGAGCG
>JADGHC010000542.1 GCA_019689655.1 Microbispora sp. | reverse complement strand
CTAGGCCGGTGGCCGGCTTCTCCGGGGCTGTGGCTTGGCGCGGATGTGCATGCGCTCCCCTTGGGGGCCGAACAGGTTGAGGACCTCCACGGGGGAATCGCCGGACGGGCCGAACCAGTGGGGCAGGCGGGTGTCGAACTCGGCGGCCTCACCCGGGTTCAGGATCAGGTCGTGGTTGGCCACGATGAGCCGCAGGCGTCCGGATAGGACATACAGCCACTCGTACCCCTCGTGGGTGCACGGCTCGGGCCGGTTCTGCTCGACCGGGATGATCGACTTCCAGGCTTGCAGGGGTCCGGGGTGGGTGGTGAGGGGGATCACCGTACGGCCGTTGTGAACCCGGGGTTTGCAGCGTACGCGGGGATCGCCGACCTCCGGCGCGCCGACCAGCTCGTCGAGCGGCACCTGGTGGGCCTGCGCGATCGGCAACAGCAGTTCCAGGCTGGGGCGGCGCTGGCCCGTCTCCAGCCTCGACAGCGTGCTTTTGGATATGCCGGTGGCCTCGGACAGCGCCGACAGGCTCACGCCACGCTGGGTGCGGATGCGCTTGAGGCGGGGACCCACCTGGGCCAGCGTGGCGGCGATCGGGGACTGCTCCTCCATGCCCACATTCTCCGCCGTCCCGGAATCGGCAACGAAAGTTGTCGGTTCGCGAACGGGAGGCACAGCATCGGGCGCGGAGGTGATCGCCATGATCAAAGCGACGAACGACACACCCCGTATCGATGACGCCAGTGCCTGCGACGTGGTGGTGGTCGGTGCCGGAGCGGCCGGGCTGAACGCCGCCCTGCTGCTGGGGCGGGCCCGCCGGGCGGTGGTGGTGATCGACGACGGCGCGCCGCGCAACGCACCCGCCTCGCACATGCACGGCTTCCTGTCCCGGGACGGCATGCCCTCGGCGGCCCTGCTCGAACTCGGCCGCGCCGAGGTCGCCCGGTATGGCGTCCGGTTCATCGATGGCCGGGTGGAGCGGATCACTCACGGCTACGAGGTCCATGTGGCCGGCGGACCGGTGCTCAGGGCGCGCCGTGTCCTGGTCGCGACGGGGCTGCGCGACGAGCTTCCCGGCATCCCCGGCGTTCGTGAACGCTGGGGCAAGGACGTGCTGCACTGCCCCTACTGCCATGCCTACGAAGTCCGCGACCGCCCTCTCGCCGTCCTCGGCACCCACCCGAACGCGGTGCACCAGGCCCTGCTCCTGCGGCAGTGGAGCGACGACGTCCTCTTCTTCGCGCACACCCTCGAACTGGCCGCGCGGGACCGGGAACGGCTGGAGGCTCGCGGCGTGCGCATCGTCGAAGGCCGCATCGGGCGGCTCGTCGTCGACGATGACCGGCTGCGCGGCGTCGAACTCACCGACGGCAGCGTCGTCTCCCGCGCCGCCGTCTTCCTCTCCCCACGCATGGTTCCGCGCGACGACCTGCTGTCCGGCCTGGGCTGCGCCACGGACGACGACGGCTGGGTCGTCACGGACCGCACCGGCCGCACCAGCGTCACCGGTGTCTGGGCCGTCGGCAACGTCGCCGACCCGCGCGCCCAGGTCGTCACCGCCGCCGGCATGGGATCCGCCGCGGCCTTCGCCATCAACACCGACCTGCTGGAGGAGGATGTCGACCACGCCGTCGAACGGCACCGCGCCACGGTCGCCGTGCCGGGACGGGGGGATGGCCGATGAGCGTCGCGAGCACGCAGCAGGTGCCGGCATCGCGCAGGGCACTGCCGCTCGGGGTCTACCTGCTCGCGTTCAGCCTGTTCGCGATGGGCAGCGCGGAGTTCCTGCTGGCCGGGGTGCTTCCCGCGATCGCGGACGACTTCCGGATCAGCCTGTCCTCCGCCGGTGCGGTGATCTCGGCGTTCGCCGTCGGCGTCGTGCTCGGCGGGCCGCCCCTGGCCATCATGACCTTGCGCTGGCCGCGGCGGACCACACTGGTGACGACCCAGGCCGTCTTCGCCGTCTCGGTGGCGGCCGGATTGCTGACCGGCAGCTACGCGGTGCTCCTGGCCACCCGGTTCATCTGCGGCCTCGCCTATGCGGGTTTTTGGGCGGTCGCGGCGGTCACGGCGGTCAGCCTCGTCACCCCCGACCGTACGGCACGCGCCTCCGGCGTCGTCGTCAGCGGCCTCAGCCTGGCCATGATCAGCGGTGGGCCGGCGGGCGCGTTGCTCAGCTATTTCACCGGGTGGCGGGGCGGATTTTGGTGCGTGGCCGCGTTGACCGCCGCCGGCGCGATCGCGAGCCTGCTCGCGATGCCGGCGACGAGCTCGGGCCCGGACCCGAGCGTACGGCGTGAGCTTCGCACCATGAGGCGGCCGCAGCTGTGGGTGGTCTACGCCGTCACGATCCTGAGCACCGCCGCCTACATGATCTCGTTCAACTACCTCGCGGCCTTCCTGACCGGTGTCACCGCGATTCCCGGCGTCTGGGTCCCCGCGGTTCTCGCGCTGTTCGGCGTCGGCGCCTTCGCCGGACTGTCCATCGGCGGCCGGATCGCCGACAGGCGGCCCTTTCACGCACTCCTGTCCGGGGCGCTCGGAATATGCGCCTGTTCCGTCCTGCTGGCGGTGCTGGCCCGGCACGCTCTGGCCGTCGTCCCCCTCGTTTTTCTCCTCGGGGTCGCCGGATTCGTGCTGAACCCGGCCATCTACGGGCGGGTGTTCGCGATCGCGGCACAGGCGCCGACGCTTGCCGGGGCCACCACCGTCTCGGCGTTCCAGCTCGGCATCAGCATCGTCCCCGTGCTCGCCGGGGCCGCCCTGAACGCCGGCGGGGGCGTCGTGTCCCTCACCTGGATCGGCGCGGCCTTGGCGGTGGCCGTCGTGCCGGCCGTCGCTCTCGACTGGACGATCTCCCGTCGCCCGGCGGCGGGCTGACCCGTCGTGCCCAGGGGTCCGGCCGGCCGGGTTCCCCGTGGGGTGCGGGGAGGGCCGCGCCGGTGGTCGGCCGGGGCCCGTGGGCGTGTCCTCACTGCCGCGGCGCCTGTTCGGCGGCGTCATCCGGCGCGAGGGGCAGGCGCAGGACGAGCCGGGCGCCGCCCTTGTGTTCCGCGGCGTGCAGGCTGCCGCCGTACTCCTCGGCGATCTTCCGCGCGATGGACAGGCCGAGTCCCGCCCCGCCGGGATCCCGTACGCGGGCGTCCATGCTGCGGTAGCAGCGCTCGAAGACCTGTTCGAGGTCCTCTGGCGGGATTCCGGGGCCGTCGTCGAGGACCTCCAGGACGGCGTCGGGCGGGTCGGCGGTGACGACGATCTCGATCGTGGTGCGGGCATGCCGTTCGGCGTTGGCCAGCAGGTTGCCCAGCAGGCGGGCCAGGCGGATGGCCGGCACGCGTACGCGGACGCCCGGGTCGAGCCGGGTGAGGATGTCGGCCCGGGGGGTGCGCCGGCCCACCTCCCCCGCGACGAACTCGGCCAGGTCGAGCAGACGCTGATCCTCGTGAGCCACGCTGTCCAGGCGGGCGAGGTCGAGCAGGTCGGCCACGATGTCGTTGAGCCGCTCGGCGTCGCGCAGCAGGTTGCGCAGGATCCGCCGCAGGTCGACGCCGGGTTCGGACAGCGCGACCTCCAGCTCCGTCAGCAGGCCGGTGATGGGGTTGCGCAGGTCGTGGGAGGCGTCGCAGACCAGCCTCCGCTGGCGTTCGATGGTCTCGCACAGCGCGGAGGTCGTCTCGCGCTGCTCCCGGTGCGCGCGCCTGAGCTGCTCGTTGAGCGTCTGTAACTGCATGGTCAGCGTGTCGGTCCCGGCCTCCTGCTCGCCCGTCGCGCCCGAGCGCCGCAGTGCGCGGACGAATTCGGTGACGTCCTCGGTTCTGAGGACGATCCACCGGACCTCGCCGTCCGGGCCGCTGATGGGGGTGTTGATCGTGCTCCAGTAGCGCTCTTCGAAGACCCCCGGCCGGTCCGCCGCCTCGACGTCGTACCTCTGCAGCGGTACGAAGTCGCGGCGGCGGGTGGTCAGCACCTGTTCCAGGGAGGTCCGCAAGATCCCCGCCCCCTCGCGCCCGGGCTCGTCCGGCGACGGCGGGAAGACGTCGAAGAAGCCGCGGCCCACCAGGTTCTCGCGGCGGTGTCCGCTCAATCGAAGGAAGACGTCGTTCACTGCGGCGATGACGAAATCGGGGGTCAGCAGTACGGTCGGGGCCTGGCCTGCTCGGAACACCGCCTCATAGTCGATTTCGGCACTTGCGGCCGCGGGGCCTTCCCCCACCTTTCCTCCCCCCGGCGCCGGCATGACT
>JADGHC010000036.1 GCA_019689655.1 Microbispora sp. | reverse complement strand
CGCCCCGGTCTTCGGGGGGCCGGGGCGTGCGCGTCTTCACCCCGCCCGGCCCGGGGTCCCGGCGGTCGCGGCCGTCCCGGAGGCACGTCGTCGGCTCGTGCTCGGGGCACGCTGCGCGTATGCCGTTTGTCGTACGCGCCGAATAGTCTTCGCTCCCGTGCCGAGACGATCATGGCTCTGGGCGGCGGCGGCGCTGACCGCGGCGGCTCCCACCCTCTTCTCCTGGGTCACGTCGCTCCTGGCCGGGGGCGACACCGGCGAAGTCATCGTGTGGGAGGCGACGGCCGCGCCTTTCTGCCTGGGCTGGGACATCTACGACCTGGTCTATTCCCAGGCGTACCCGGTCATCGGCTTCCCCCTGTTCTCGTACGACGGGGCACTGCTGATCGTTTCGGGCTTCGCGGGCTGGTATCCGAGCCTCAGGAGAGGGCGAGCCCGGCTGGCCGGGATCATCGGCCGTTGCACCGCTGTCGTCCTGCTCGTCCTCAATCTCCCCGACTTCCTGCTCCCGGCCCTCGACTCGGTGCTCGGCGGCTCCGCCTGCCTGGATCTGTGGGGGCCGCCCGAGATGTACTCCGCGCGTATCTGGTGGGGGCTCTACGACTGCGTGCCGCCGGTCCTCCTCCTGTTCGCCGTACGCGCTCCCCGGCGCGCGTACGTACGGCGCGGCCCGGTCGCCCGTACGGCGACGGCCCTCCTGGCGGTCACCGCGGTCGTCCTGCTCCCGGCGGCGTCGGCCGCGCCCGGCAAGGTGAGCACCGAGCGAGAGCTCGACTGCACGGGGCCCGGCGACGGCGGGCTCAGCGAGGCGGACAAGCGCTTTGTCTGCGCGGTACGCGGCTACGGTCCGCCATTCGAATCAAGGGTCGAGGGGTGGGACGACGTCCCCGACCGGGAACTGCTGAATCAGGGGCGTCACCTGTGCGCCCTGGCGACCCGGCACGGGGGCGACATCGACGCACAAGCCGTACAGGAGGCCCCGCAGGCGTCCCTGGCGCCCGCGCTGCCGATCCTGTGCCCGGCCGTGGCCCGCGAGGAAGCACGCCGGCAGGCGGAAACGGACGCGTACGTCGCCAAGAAGGAGCGGGCCTGCGCGGCGCATCCGCGGCACCGCCCGAAGATCAGGCCGGTACGGCAGCGCCGGACCACCTTGTGGACCGAGTTCTGGACCGTCAACGGCTGGGAGGACGGCTACGGGGGCGATCCCCCGAACCTGGTGAAGAACCTGGTGGGCGGCGGCCGGGGCGCGTTGGCGATCTGGGCGGCCGACGAGGTCGGGCACGCCTGTGTGACGCTGGAGTCCTACCGGCGGCACCCGCCGCTGGAGACCAGAGGCTGGGAGGAGGTCGTCGAAGTCGGCTACGAGAGCCCGACCGGATCCCTGCAGCTCCAGGGCATGGACGAACCGGAGCTTCTCACGCGCGGCCCGGGTTCGTACCGCGTCCGGGTCCACCTGCGCGGGCGCAACCTCGTGACCCGGACGCTCGACCCGCCGGACGGCGCCGTCGAGCTCCTGATCATGGTGTTCCCCGGCACCGCGAAGAAGCCGGTCGTCTACAAGTGACCGAAGGCCGCGCCCCCTGCAAGGGGCGCGGCCGTGTCGGAGACCGGCGTGGGTTACTTCTTGCCCTGGTTGGCGACGGCCTCGATGGCGGCCTTGGCGGCCTCCGGGTCGAGGTACTCGCCCTTGCCGATCGGGCGGAAGTCGGCGTCCAGCTCGTAGCGCAGCGGGATGCCGGTGGGGATGTTCAGGCCCGCGATGTCGGCGTCGCCGATGCCCTCCAGGTGCTTGACCAGCGCGCGCAGGGAGTTGCCGTGCGCCACGACCAGCACCGTACGGCCCGCGGCCAGGTCCGGGACGATCTCGTCGTACCAGTACGGCAGCAAGCGTGCGACGACGTCCTTGAGGCACTCGGTGCGCGGCAACAGCTCCGGGGGAAGGTGGGCGTAACGGCCGTCGCCGAGCTGGGAGTACTCGTCATCGTCGTCGATCGGCGGCGGCGGCACGTCGTAGGACCGGCGCCACAGCATGAACTGCTCGTCGCCGAACTCCGCGCGGGTCTGAGCCTTGTCCTTGCCCTGGAGCGCGCCGTAGTGGCGCTCGTTCAGCCGCCACGAACGCTTGACCGGGAGCCACAGCAGGTCGGCCGCCTCAAGCGCGATGTTGGCGGTCTTGATGGCCCGGGTGAGCACCGAGGTGTGCACCACGTCGGGCCGGATGCCGGCCTCCAGGAGCAGTTGTCCGCCGCGCCGCGCCTCCTCCTCGCCGGTCGGCGAGAGTGTGACGTCCACCCATCCGGTGAACAGGCCTTTGACGTTCCATTCGCTCTCGCCGTGCCGCAGCAGCACCAAAGTCGCCATGCGGCCAATCCTAACGGCGTACGGCCGGCCTCCCGTTGGTCAGGACTCGACCACGCGGGCGAACGGCCGGAGGTTGGCCAGTGACTCGCCGCGCTTGACCCGCCACTCCCACTCGCGCTTGATGGACGTCGCGAAGCCCAGTTCAAGGGCACGGTCGAACGACTCGTCGGAGTAGGTGAGCACGCACCCGAGGATCCGGTCGATCTCCTCCTCGGTCACCGCGTCCAGCGGCAGCCGGCCGACCAGGTGCACATCACCCAGGTCGTCGACGGCGAAGTGGACGCCGTACATCGAGCCGTTCTTGCGCAGCAGCCAGCGGTAGAACTCGGCGTGGTTCTCGTCGGGCTGCCGGCAGAAGAACGCCTCGATGTTGAGCGCCTGGTCGCCGATGACGAGCCAGGTCAGCGTGGCGAGCTTGTGCTGGCCCGGCAGCCTGACCAGGAACGCGCCCGGCTTCGGCCGCTCGTAGGACAGCTCGGCCGACTCCAGCGCCGCCTCGATGACGGCTTCCAGATCCGGTCTCATGCTCCCCACCCTAAGACCATGCCCCGCGCGCGGGACCCCGGCGGGCACGGGGCCGGCGAGAGGCGGCCGCCACGGCCATGCCTCCGCGTGAGGCCGCCGCAACGGCCCTGCCCTCGCGTGAGGCGGTCGCAACGCCACGCCCCCGCGTGAGGGGGCTGCACTCCCGCGCGCGGGACCCCGGCGGCGCCTCGGGTCCCGCTCGCGACGGGCGGCCTTTCGCGGGCGCTTTTATGAGACGACCGCCGTTACGAGACGATCGCTGTCACGAGATGACCGCGATGGGGGTGCGGTGGAGCTGGGCCATGGCGCCGGCGTACACCTCGGCCAGCCGGGCGGCGGTCGCCGACCAGCCGAAGCCCGCGGCGTGCCGTACGGCACCCTCGGCCAGCTGGGCGAGCCGGTCGGGGCGCGCGGTGAGCAGGGCCAGCTCGCGCGCCCAGTCGTGCGGGTCGTGCCCCGGCACCAGCACGCCGGACACGCCGTCCTTGACGGCCGTACGCAGGCCGCCGACCGCCGCCGCGACGACCGGGGTGCCGCATGCCTGCGACTCCAGCGCGACCAGCCCGAACGACTCGTTGTAGGAGGGCACCACGGTCATGTCGGCGGCCCGGTACCAGTCGGCCAGCTCCTGCTGCGGCGCGGGCGGCGCGAGCCGTACGACGTCGGAGATGCCCAGCTCGGCGGCGAGATCGCGGAGCAGGGAGGGGTTGGCGAGGCCGTTGCCGCTGGGCCCGCCCACGCAGGCCACGACGAGCCGCGACCGCAGCGAGGGGTTTTCGACGAGCATCCGGGCGGCGGCCTTCAGCAGCACGTCGGGCGCCTTGAGCGGCTGGATGCGGCCGACGAACAGCAACACGACGGCGTCCTGCGGCAGGCCGAGGCGGTGCCGGGCGGCGCCCTTGGACGCGGGCTGGAAGACGGCGAGGTTAACGCCCGGGTTGACGACCGCCACGCGGTCACGCGGCGCGCCGTACAGGCTGATCAGCTCCTCGGCCTCGGCGGCGGTGTTGGCGACCAGGCGGTCGGCGACCTCCACGACCTGTTCCTCGCCGAGCACGCGCATCGCCGGCTCGGGCTTGTCCCCCTCGGCGAGCAACGCGTTCTTGACCTTGGCCATGGTGTGCATGGTGTGCACGAGCGGCACGCCCCAGCGCTCCTTGGCCAGCCAGCCCACCTGGCCCGACAGCCAATAGTGGGAAGCGATCACGTCATATCGTCCGGGCTCGTACATCGCCTCGGTACGCAAAACACCGGACAAGAAAGCACACAACTGTCCCGGGAGGTCGGCACGGTCGAGCTCCTCGTACGGCCCGGCGGTGACGTGACGCACGAGGACGCCAGGGCTCAGCTCGGCGACCGGAGGAAGGTCACGGGCGGTGCGCCGAGTGAAGATCTCCACCTCGATGCCCAGCGCCGCGAGACGCTTGGTGACCTCGAGGATGTAGACGTTCATACCGCCCGCGTCGCCGGTGCCCGGCTGGTCGAGCGGGGATGTGTGCACGCTGATGGTCGCGACGCGGTTGACCCGACGTCGTAACACCGACACCCGAACCACCTCCGAAAGGGTTATAACCACCAAAATCATCACCGGATTCCCCGACAGCGGTGAGCATCGGGGTCCTGAGAGGATGTCTCCGCCGACCGGCGCAGTGTGAGGCGCAGTGTGAAAGGGCGATGAACGATGACGAATCCGGCGAGGACCAGGACCGCGGTGGTGACCGGCGCGAGCAGCGGCATCGGCCGGGCGACGGCACGCCGGCTCGCCGCGGAGGGATTCCAGGTCGTGGCGGCGGCGCGGCGGCGGGACCGGCTCGACGCATTGGCGGCCGAGGTGCCCGGCATTCGCCCGGTGACGCTGGACGTGACCGACCAGGCGTCGGTGGACGCGCTGGCCGCCTCGCTCGAACGCTGCGACGTCCTGGTGAACAACGCGGGCGGCGCGATCGGGCTTGAGCCGGTGGCCGAGGGCCGGGTGGACGACTGGCAGCGGATGTACGAGGTGAACGTGCTCGGCTCCCTGCGCATGACCAGGGCCCTGCTGCCGAAGCTCATCGCGTCGGGGGACGGCGTGCTGGTGATGCTCACCTCGACGGCCGGTCTGGTGTCGTACGAGGGGGGCGGCGGCTACTGCGCGGCCAAGCACGCGCAGACCTCGATGACCGAGACCCTCCGCCTGGAGCTGTGCGGCGACCCGGTGCGGGTCGTCGAGATCGCGCCCGGCATGGTGAAGACCGACGAGTTCGCCCTGACGCGCTTCCGCGGCGACGCGGACAGGGCCGCCGCGGTGTACGAGGGGGTCCCCGACCCGCTGACCGCCGACGACGTCGCGGACGTCATCGCCTTCGCCGTCACCCGCCCGCCGCACGTGAACATCGACAGGCTCATCGTGCGGCCGCGCGCGCAGGCCGCCCAGCACAAGGTGCACCGGGTCGCGTCCCGCTCGTGAGGCCGGTGCCATGAGACTCGTGAGGCCGGTGCCGTGAGACTCGTGAGGCCGGTGCCGTGAGACCGGTCAGGCCGAGCCGGCCCATCGGGACGATCACGCGCGGCACCACCGGGCACAACCGGCTGCGCCGCTGTGACCGCTGGATCGCCGCCGTGTACGGCCCGCTGCTGCGCTCGGCCCGCGCCGGGGCCGCGCCCCTGGTGGTGGACCTCGGCTACGGCGCGTCCCACACCACCACGACCGAGCTGTTCACGCGGCTGCGCCGGGTCTGCCCCACGGTCGAGGTGGTGGGCGTGGAGATCGACCCCGAGCGCGTCGCGGCGGCCAAGCCGTACGAACGGGAAGGGCTGTCGTTCATCAGGGGCGGCTTCGAGCTGCCGGTCCCCCGCCCGCCGATGATCGTGCGGGCCTTCAACGTGCTGCGGCAGTACGGCGAGGCGGAGGCGTGGGAGCACTGGGACCGGCTGCGCGCCGGCCTGCACCCCGCGGGCGTGCTCGTCGAGGGCACCTGCTCGGAGATCGGCCACCGGGCGACCTGGGTGACCCTCGGCGCCGAGGGGCCGCGCACCCTCACCCTCGCGGCCCGGTTCACCGGCTTCGGACGCCCCTCCGACCTGGCGGAACGCCTGCCCAAGACGCTGATACACCGCAACGTGCCCGGCGAGCGGATCCACGCGTTCCTGACGGACTGGGACCGCGCCTGGGCGACCTGCGCCTCCTTCGCCGCGTACGGCATGCGGCAGCGCTGGATCAAGACGGCCGAGCTGCTGGCGCGGGACTGGCCGGTGGAGACCACCCCGCCGACCGGCGGGCCGGGCCGCTGGCGGCTCGGCGAGCTCACCGTTCCCTGGAGCAGCGTCTCCCCCCGCGGTTGACGTACGGGGTGGTTGATAACGTCCGGGCCATGCGTTTCGTCCTCGATCCGGCGATGACCCCCGAGCTCTTCGAGGAGCTCCTGAACTGCTGGGTGGAGGTGACCAACGCGGGCGGCGCGGTGGGCTTCGTGCCTCCCGTGACGCCGGACGACATCAGGCCGACGGCGGACAAGGCGTTCGCCCGCACCCGCTCGGCCGCCGGGCCGCAGGCACCCGACAACCTCCTCGTCGGCTTCGGCGACGACGGCGCCGTGGCGGGCTGGCTCATCCTGGGCGACAACGGCTCGGGCCTGCGGGCGCACTGGCGGTGGCTGCTGCGGGTGATGGTCCACCCCAAGCACCAGGGCAAGGGGTACGGCAGGGCGCTGCTGCTGGCCGCCGACGACGCCGCCAGGTCGCTCGGCCTGGAGGCGTTGCAGCTCACCTGCCGCGGCGGCACCGGGGTCGATCTCTTCTACGCGAGCGTGGGCTACCGGGAGGTCGGCCGGGTGCCCCGCTCGATCCGGGTGGCCCCCGGCGACGACCGCGACGAGATCTACATGCTCAAGTGGCTGTGAAAGTTTTGGCCTAATGCTTAGCCGATGTCCCGCAATGCCGACTCGAAGACCGCATAGGCTGCGGTGGTGAACAGCACGAAACGCACCTCTTCCACCACGGCGGGGGCGGCCTGCCGTACGGCGGTGATCGCGATGCGTGCTGCGTCCTCCATCGGCCACCGGTAGATCCCCGTGGAGACCGCGGGGAACGCCACCGTACCGGCGCCCAGCGCGTCGGCGACGACGAGCGACTCCCTATAGCAGGAGGCGAGCAGATGGGATCGGTCCTCGCTCCGCGAGTACACGGGCCCGACCGTGTGGATCACCCATCGCGCGGGCAGACGCCCGGCGGTGGTCGCGACCGCCTGCCCCGCCGGCAGGCCCTTGGCGTACCGGGATGCGCGCAGCGCCCGGCACTCCTCCAGGATCTCGGGCCCGCCGCGCCGGTGGATCGCGCCGTCCACCCCTCCGCCGCCCATGAGCGAGGAGTTGGCCGCGTTGACGATCGCGTCCACCCGCTGCTCGGTGATGTCTCCTTCGACCAGAACGATTTTCATGCCTCACACCTCACTACAAGACGTAGTACTACCCCGGGTAGGCTGAATGACGTGAAGGGACTGGGAGAGCTTGAACGCAGCATCATGGACATCCTCTGGGCGCAGAACACCCCGCTGACCGCACGCGAGGTGGGACGGCTCATCGAAGATCGCGACCTTGCGCCGACCACCGTGATGACCGTGCTCGACCGCCTGTCCCGCAAGGGTTTCCTCACCCGTACCCGCGACGGCCGCGCCTGGCGCTACCAGCCCGCCGCGAGCCGCGACGCGTACGTCGCCGAGCTGATGCTCGAGGCCCTGGACCTGACCGGTGACCGCAACGCGGCGCTGACCCGCTTCGCCCGCGCGGTGTCCGGACCGGAGGCCGAGATCCTGCGGAGAGCCCTCACGGAGCTGGAGGAAAAGTGATCGCGGCGGCGGTCTCAGCGGCGCTCGCCATACTCTGCGCGGTCGCCGCGTGGCGGCTGACGTTCGCGCGCTGGACCTGGCGCGCCCCGCGCACCGCGATCCTGCTGTGGCAGTCGCTCGGACTGACCTGGGGGCTCGCCTCCATCGGCGCCCTGCTCGCCTTCGCGCTCGACCCCTACCGCAAGGGGGTCGTCCAGGGACTCGCGGAGTTCATGCTGAGCGTGGAGTTCGGCACCCGCCAGCCGTTCGACTATCTGCGGCTGGCCGCGCTGGTCGCCGGCCTGTCGCTGCTCGCGGTGCTGGTGGCCCTGCCGCTGGCGGCCGGAATCCAGACGCTGCGCGCCCGGCGCCGGCACCGGCTCCTGCTCGCGCTGGTCGCCAGGGACGAGCCGGCCGTGCCCGGCGTGCGGGTGGTCGACTTCCCGGGGGCCGCCGCCTACTGCCTGCCCGGGCTCAAGTCGCAGGTCGTCATCACCGACGGGACCCTCC
The DNA here is from genome assembly GCA_019689655.1 of Microbispora sp. GTDB lineage: Bacteria > Actinomycetota > Actinomycetes > Streptosporangiales > Streptosporangiaceae > Microbispora. Next base: position 13,152 of record JADGHC010000036.1, on the reverse strand, counting down.
ACCTGCTGTCGTCCGCGGAGCTGGAGGCCGTGCTGGCCCACGAGTCCGCGCACGTGCGTGAACGCCACGACCTGGTGCTGCTGCCGTTCGCCGCGCTGCGCCGCGCGCTGCCGTGGTCGAAGCTGGTCCGCGACGCGCAGGCGTCGGTCGAGCTGCTGGTCGAGATGGCCGCCGACGACCGCGCCCGGCAGCGGTGCTGCCCCCGCAGGCTCGCCACCGCCCTGCTGCGCTTCGGCACCTCGGCCGCGCTGCCCACGCCGCAGGGTGCGCTCGGCGCCGCCGCGCCGTCGAGTGTGATGGCCCGGGTCGACCGGCTCGTACGGCCCGAGGTCGCGCTTCCCGCCACCCACCGCTTCCTGATCTTGGCCGCGTCGGCGGTGCTCGTCACCAGCGCCCCGCTGCTTTGGCTGCTTCCTGGCTGAGCCTTTGGTGCTAGCTGGAATTAGCCGATGAGTTTGCAATTGCAAGCACGGCGAGGCAGACTGGGGGCATGGAACTACCCAAGGTCCCCTCGCTCGGTGAGTACATCCGCCAGCAGCGGCAGCAGGCGAAGATCTCGCTTCGCCAGCTCGCCGCGCGGGCGGGCGTGTCCAATCCTTACCTGAGCCAGGTGGAACGGGGTCTGCGCAAGCCGAGCGCGGAGATCCTGAACCAGATCGCGAAGGGTCTGCACATCTCCGCTCAGGCGCTCTACGTTCAGGCCGGCCTCATCGACGACCGTGAACCGCACAGCGACGTGCTGGCCGCGATCCGGGCCGACATGACACTCACCTCGCGGCAACGCCAGGTGCTGATCGACATCTACGAGTCGTTCCGCAAGGAGAACCGGGCCGACACCGCTCGGCCGCCGCAATCGGCCGAGCATCTCGGGGATGGCCCGGTTCTCCCACGCGGCGGCATCACACCGGATTCGAAGGAAGAGGATAACTCATGACCATCGCGACCCAGGCCAGGAAGATCACAGAGTCCAAGCCGTTCTACGCGCTCACCGGCGCCGGGGACTACGCCGTGGAGAAGGCCCGCGCGTACGCCTCCACGATGCAGGTCAAGGCCGAGACCGTCGCGCGTGAGCTGCCGGAGAAGGCGAAGGGGTACGCCGACGCCGCCGCCGCCCGGATCAGCCGGCTGTACGACGACCTGGCCCTGCGTGGCCGCAAGGTCGTCAGCCGGGTGAGCGGCGAGGCCGCGCTGGAGCTGGAGGAGGTCGCGCAGAACGCCGAGCCGGCGATCGCCGCCGAGACCTCCACGAAGCGGACCTCGGCCACCCGCTCCCGCTCGGCCTCCGCGACCCGGAGCTGACTCACGGCCCGGGCCGGCTCACGACCCGGGCCGGCTCACGGCTCGCATAGGCGTCATCGCCGCGGCCCGCCTTTCCCACGGGGGGAGGCGGGCCGTGGCGTTTCCATCCCGGCCACGCCGCGCCGGCCAACGGCCCGCACCAGGCCCCCACGTCTTGAATCCGCGCTTAACCCGCGCCCGCATTCGCGCGCCTTCGGCCCGGCCGCCAGCGCCCCTCGCGATACTTCGCCGGCAGGAACAGCCGTCCTTTGTCGTCGAGGCGCGGGTGGGGGTGCCGAGGAGCCGCCGTTTTGCCGATCGACGGCGCGGCTTAGGTTACGAAATGCCCGTCGAAACAACCTGTCTTCCGCGCCCGTGCCACGTGTCGGTGGCGCCCATTAGTCTGGGGACGTCAGCGACTGTGACCGTGTGGGAGAGTCCATGTTCGGGCTGTACGGCATCCTCGACATCATCTTCTGGCTGCTTTCCGTCGGGGCCTTCGTTTTGTCCGTCTGGGCGCTGGTGCACGCCGTGCGCATTCCCGCACGCGCATTCCCCGCGGCCGGCAAGCAGACCAAGCAGCTCTGGCTGATCATTCTCGGCCTGGCGACGCTGTTCACCTTCGCCGCCGCGGTCAACTACCTCGGCATGGGCATGGGGCTGCCCAACATCTTCACGATCGCCGCCGTCATCGCCGCGGGCATCTACCTCGCCGACGTGAAGCCCGCGGTCAACGACTACCGAGGCGGCGGCAACCAGGGGCCGTACGGGCCGTGGTGACGGTCCGCACCACACGGAACACCCGTCCGGGGCCGAGCGCGTCCCGGTAGCAGGCTCGCGCGCTGCCGCCGTCGCCGACCGTCATGGAGGCGTGATGCGGCGTGCGTTCCATGCCGCCGACGCCATGACCAGCGGCGCTGTCTCGTTTATCCATTTCTGACCGATTCAGGCGGCCTGCGTTTGCTCCTATTTCGCCCGAACGGGACCGATAGGGTGCCGCTCATGGTGGATCTCGCGCGTCGGCTGGGACTGGTGGCACTGCTCGCCGTCCTCGCCGCCTCCCCCACGCACGCCGTTGCCGCGGACGCCTCCGGGCCCGTCGCCGCGGGCCTTCTCACCGCCCGGGCTCCCGTCGCCAAGGACGAGGTGACGATGGAGCTCCGCAAGAACGGCGTGCTCCACGTGAAGGAGACGATCACCCCCGCCGGTGAGACCGTGCGGCGCACACCGCTCACCCGGATCCGCTTCGACGACGGTCACGACCGCGTCTACCGCATCTCGAACGTCAAGGGCGGCTCGTACGACGGGCAGACCCTGACGTTCAAGGGCACGGTGGAGTACGACGTGACCGGGGCCGTCACACCCACGGCATCGGGTGAGGAGCTGCGGTGGTTCGTGGTGTCCGGGCCCGTGCAGGACGCGGTCGTCACCGTGACCGGCCCCGGCCAGGTGCAGAACTTGTCGTGCTTCGCGGGCGAGCTGACCTCGGCCGTCGCCTGCACCAGCGCCTCGGTGGACGAGACCGGCACCACCGCCACGTTCGAACAGCAGGGCCTCGGAGAGGGGCAGACGCTCACGGTCGTGGTGGGCTACCCGAAGGGCGCGACGGGGGCCGGGCCGATCCTGGAGCGCAGGTTCGAGCTGTCCACGGCGTTCACGCTGAACGCGGTGACCGGCGGCTCGCTCGTGGCGCTGCTGGTGCTGCTGCTGGGCGGCGTGGCACTGCTGTACTGGACGCGCGGCCGCGACGCCCGCGTGGCCGGCAGCGAATCGGCGCCGGTCAGCGGCCACCGCGGCGGGCAGTTCACTCCCCCGGACGGCGTACGGCCCGGGCAGATCGGCACGCTGATCGACGAGCAGGCCGACGTGGTCGACGTGACCGCGACCATCGTGGACCTCGCCGTACGCAACTACCTGCGGATCGACGAGCAGCCCCGGCAGACCTACGACACCCCGGACTGGTGCCTGGTCAAGCTGCCCGGCGCCCCGATCGGCGACCTGCTGCCCTACGAGCGCGCCCTCTACGACGCGATCTTCGACGGCCGTGACCGGGTGCTGCTGTCGGAGCTGCACGGCTCGTTCGCGGCCCGCCTGGCCGCGGTGCGCGACGCGCTGTACCAGGACGTCGTCACGCAGGGCTGGTTCGCGCGGCGGCCCGACTCCACCCGGTCGCGCTGGACGACCCTCGGCCTGATCGTCATCGCGCTCGGCGTGGTCGCCACCATCCTGCTCGCCTGGTTCACGACGTACGGGCTGCTGGGGCTCGCCCTGATCATCGCGGGGGCCGCACTGGCCTTCGGCGCACAGTACATGCCGGCCAAGACGGCCAAGGGCGCCGCGGCGCTGGCGCACACGCTCGGTTTCCGCGAGTACGTCGCCGACGCGAGCATCGACGACGTCCCGGCCGCCCAGCGCGTGGAGCTGTTCTCCCGCTATCTGCCGTACGCGGTGATCTTCGACAGCGTGGACCGGTGGGCACGGGTGGTCAGCGAGTTTCACGGCAACGGGCGGCAGACCGACCACCTGTACTGGTACCAAGGGCCGGCCGAGTGGGACCTGTCCAAGTTCGCCGACTCCATGCGGACCTTCGTCATGACCACCTCGGGAGCGATCTCGACCTCTCGCCAGTTCCGCTCGCTCTGAAGCCCGGCGCGGCCCCGGCCATGACCGGGAGCCGGGGCCAGACCCGGACATCCCGGAGTCAGACCGGCTGCCGGGCGGGACGGATTGGAGCAGGCGGGCCGGGAGGCAGACGGACCCGGGTCAGGCGGGGCGGACGCGGACCTCGCCGACCGGGACCCCGCCGCCGAACAGCGGGGAGGTCGCGAGCCCGGCCAGCTCCGGCGCGTCGATTCCCACGGCGCGCAGGGCGGCGACGGTGACCGGCACCCGGGCCCGGCCGCCACCGTCCACGATCTTCACGGCGCCGGCCCGGCCCTCGGCGTCGGCGAAGGCGTTGAACGCCTCCGCGCCCGCCTTGACCAGCAGCCCGGGAACGGCCCGCATCATCAGGGCCTCGTCCCGGGTCGTGCCGCTCGTCCATTCGGGATGCGCGCGCATCGCGTCGGCCACGCGCCGCTCCGGCGTGCCCGCCGGGGCGAGCGTGAGGTGGCGGAAGGCACGCACGACCCCCGCCATCGAGACGAAGAACAGCGGCGCGCCGCAGCCGTCGACGCCGGTCGCCGCCACCCGCTCCCCGGTGAGTTCCTCCACGGTGGCCCGGATGGCCCGCTGCAGCGGGTGGGCGGGACTGCGGTAGTCCTCGACCGGCCAGCCGTTCACCACGCAGGTCGCGAGCATCGCCGCGTGCTTGCCGGAGCAGTTCATGTAGATCCGGCGGGCGTCGCCCTGCTCCCGCAGGACCCGGCGGCGCTCCTCCTCATCCAGGGGCAGGTCCTCCGGGCACTGCAGGAAGGTCTCGCCCAGCCCCGCGCCCGCCAGGATCTTCCGTACGCCGTCGATGTGGAAGGGCTCGCCGCTGTGGCTCGCGGCGGCGAGCGCGAGCAGCTCACCCTCCAGCGCCAGGCCCGCCCGGACCATCGCGAGCGCCTGCAGGGGCTTCATGGCCGAACGCGGCGAGGCGAGGCTCGCCGTGTCCCCGCATACCAGAACCGGGGCGCCATCCGGCCCGACCACATGGACGCGGGCCCGGTGCACCGACTCGACGAACCCCGACCGGACCACCTCGACGAGCATCTCCGACATGACGGGCAGTCTACGAAGCCCCCGGGCGTGGCAGAATTCGGGGCCATGCGTGCGGTCGTACAACGAGTCAGCTCCGCGTCCGTCATGGTCGATGGCCAGGTCGTCGGCGCCATCGACGAACCCGGCCTGCTCGTGCTCGTGGGCGTCACCCACACCGACGGACGGGCCGAGGCGGCCCGTCTCGCCGCCAAGCTGTGGGGACTTCGCATCCTGCACGGCGAGAAGTCCTGCTCCGACATCGGCGCGCCGCTCCTGGTGATCAGCCAGTTCACGTTGTACGGCGACGCCCGCAGAGGCCGCAGGCCCACCTGGCAGGCCGCCGCACCGGGCCCGGTGGCCGAGCCCCTGGTGGAGGCCGTGGTGACCGAGCTGAGGGAGCTCGGCGCACGGGTGGAGACGGGCGTCTTCGGCGCCGACATGAAGGTCACCCTCACCAACGACGGCCCGGTCACCCTCGTCCTGGACGTCTGACCGCCGCGGCCGCCCCGGTCTGCCATCATGATCGGGTACGTGAGGCGTGGAGCGCGTGGGGGCACGTCGTCATCGCGACCGTCTGCGCCGTCCCCGTGGCCGTGCTCGCCGCCCTGCTTATCGGCCGCCGCCGCGCCCGCAGGGGGCACCCCGCGCCCGTGCGTACGGCGACGGCGGACGTGGTCATGGTGGCCGGGACCGCCCCCTGGATCTCCTCCAGTACGGCCTGCGGCTCGGGCGGGTGAGCTCCGTGGACGACGTGATCCTCAACACCGCGGGCGCCGTGCTCGCGGCGCTCTGCACCCAGAGATGGTGGGCCCGGCGCGATCCGCGGGCGGCCGCCCGACGCCACCCCCTTTTCCGCACGGCCATCCGTCCCCGGAGGTCGTGACCCGTCGCGAGCTGCGGGAGGGTCCCTACGGGATCTGCGGAAGTGTCTCTAGCGGATGCGCCGGCGCAGGGCGGGGTCGATCTTCACGTTGCGCCCGGCGTCCGGCGGCACCACGACCTCCTGGCTCGCCGCGACGCCACCGGCCAGCAGGTCGGCGTCCACCGGCACCGTCCGCTTCACCACCGCGAGGGCGATCGGGCCCAGCTCGTGGTGGCGGGCCGACGAGCCGACGAAACCGATCTGGCCGGGCACGGCGGAGCTCTCCCCGGGGCTCTCCGTAGCGGCCTCCTGCTCGGCCACGACCGGCGTGCCGGAGCCGAGGGTCACCGGGGCGCCGTGCGGGGGCAGCCTGTCCACGCTGCCGTCGAGATGCAGGAAGACCAGGCGGCGGGGCGGGTGACCGAGGTTGTGCACCCGGGCCACCGTCTCCTGGCCCCGGTAGCAGCCCTTGCTCAGGTGGACGGCCACGTTGATCCAGCCGACCTCGTGGGGGATCGTCTTGTGGTCGGTCTCGAACCCGAGCCGGGGCACGTGGGCGGCGATGCGCAGCGCCTCGTAGGCCCACAGACCGGCGGGACGCAGGCCGAGCTCGTCCGGAAGACCGCCCAGCCGCTCGCGCGGCACGAGCAGGTCCCCGCCGATCGCGATGGCCCCTTCGACGGTCACCCCGGCCGCGCCCGGCCCTTCCACGGTCCCCCCGGCCGCGCCCGCGCCATCACCGGTCGCCCCGGTCTGGCCCGAGCCATCGCCGGTCGTGCCGGTCGCGGCGGCGCTCTCGGCCGGTGCGGGCGGTGCCAGGGAGACCACCGCGTAGCGGGAGGTGACGTCGGCCACCTCAACGCGCAGCATGAACCGCATCTTCTCCAGGAAGGCGACCAGCGCCGCCGAGGTGCCCGGCTCCACGTGGGCCCACACGGCCTCGCCGTCGTCCACGAGCGTGAGGTGGTGCTCGACGCGGCCCTGCGGATCGAGCAGCAGCGCCTGGGTGGGCGTGCCCGGCTTGAGCGTGTCGAGCTTCTGCGAGGTGAGGCTGTTGAGCCAGCTCAACCGGTCGGGTCCGGCGATCCGCACGACCTCGCGGTTGCTCCGGTCGACCAGCGCCCGCCCGCCGGCCAGCGCGCGCTGCTCGGCGAAGGGATCGCCGTAATGGGCCGCGACCGTCTCGTCCGGCGCCTGCGCGGCCACCGCGCCGGGTGTGTCAAGCAAAGGGCTCCGCATGCGTTCAAGGCTATTCGCTCTCCCACCGCCGCCGTGGCCGCGGTTCGCTCCCTGTGGATAACCCCGCACGGGACCGGGCCCCGATCAGGGGCACGGCGGGCGACGTGGCCGCGACCCCGCACGTACGGGCACCCCCGGTCAGCGCGGCACGCGGCGGAAGGCGACCAGCGCGACGTCGTCCTCCCGGGCGCCGAAGGTGGCGATGAGCCGGTCGCAGAAGTCGTCCAAGTCGTCGGTCACGGACTCGGCCTGCCGGCGGGCGACCTCCAAGCTCTCGGCCAGCAGCTTGTCACGATCCTCGATCAACCCGTCGGTGAACAGCAAAACCGTGGCGTCCTCGGGCAGCCGGATCCGGTCCACCCGGTACCTCTCGTCGGCCACGCCGAGCAGCAGGTTGCCCAGCCGGTGGTAGGCCGCGCCCTCCCCGGCCAGCAGCGGAGGGATGTGACCGGCGTTGACGATCTCGCTGTCGCCCGTCACGGGATCGATCAGCATCAGGCAGACGGTCGCCGTCATGGTGGGGTGATAACGCCGCAGGACCGCGTTGAGCAGGTTCATCGACCGGGCGAGATCGACCTGGTCGATCACCGAGGCCCGCAGCGCGTTGCGCAGCTCCGCCATCACCGTGGCGGCGTACAGCGAGTGGCCCTGCACGTCGCCGAGCGCGACCAGCACCCGGTCGCCGAGGGAGAGGACCTCGTAGAAGTCGCCGCCGACCTCGATGTTGTCCACCGCCGGCTGATAGCGCACGCAGAACCGCAGCCCGGGGACCTCCGGGATGCACGTGGGCAGCAGGCTGCGCTGCAGGGTCAGCGCGATCGTGTGCTCCTCGGCGTACGCGCGGGCCGAGTCGACGGCCAGGGCCAGGGCCTGCCCGAATTGCCGCAGCAGGCTCAGCTCCTCGCCGTCGAGCGAGGTCTCGGTCTCCACTCCCAGGTAGACCGGTGGCCTGCCCTGTTTCGTCCGGCACAGCACCCCGGCGACACGGTCCACGGCGTCGTTGTCGGAGACGATCGCGGCCCAGGTATGCGGGTCCACTTCGAACGTACGCACGCCGGCCGCCTCGCCCAGGGACAGGTCGCTCAGCCGCTGCAAAGTGCCGGGGTCGACGTGCCGGGCCACGGCCCGCTCGCCCGGCCGGGCGGCGTACCAGCGAAGTTTGCCGTCGGGGGGCACCGCCAGCACCCGCGTGTACCGCCCCAGCAGGCACGCACCGCCCTCCGCCGCGACGGACAGCAGCCGGTCGAAGTCCTCCGCCTCGTTCATATCGAGGGTGACCTCGGCGAGCAGGCCGAGCCGGGCGGCCATCCGTTCGGCCCGCTGCCTCGCCCGGTAGTAACGCAGCATGGCCTGCACGGTCGCGGCGAACTCGTCGGGCTGGATCGGCTCGGACAGGTAGGCGTCGGCGCCGCGCTCCAGGCCCACGGCGCGGTCGGCCGAGGTGATCGCGTACCCGGACACCTGGATGACCGGGATCGACGCGGTCGCCGGATGGGCCTTGATCTTCTCGCAGACCTCCATGTCGGCCAGGTCCGGCGTCCCCACGTCGAGGACGACCAGGTCGGGCCGCAGTTCGGCGACGAGGTCCAGCGCCTCCTGGCCCCCACCGGCCTCGACCACCCGATGGCCGGCCCGGCGCAGCCAGCCGGCCAGGATGAAGCGCTTGGCGGGGACGTCGTCCACCACCAGCACGGTCGCCGTGATATCACTCATCCGGCCTCACCACCCGCCCCGGCCGCGACCCGCCGCCCTGATGGGCTTTACCAGCTGGTTGGTCCCGGCGCACTTCATGCTTGCACAGCGCCCCGGGCGTGCCGCTCGCGCCCTCGCCCGTGACGCCCGCCGGCTCGCCGGCCCACCCACCGGCCGGTGATCAGCACGACCTCGCCGACCCTTCCGGCGCCGTACGGCACGGCCCTCGCCGCGGCCGCACGCCGAGCCGGCCGGGCTCGGCCGGTTCGAGCACCGCCTCGGTCACGCCGAGCACCGAGGATCGGCCCATGCCGGGACCGAGGCCGTCGCCTCGCGTACCCCGGGGATTTCGTCTATCGCGCCGGCGTCAGCGGCAGTTGCGGCATTGGCCGAAGACCGTGAGGTGACGTACGTCGGTGGCGAAGCCCAGCTCGGTGTCGAGGGCGGAGACCAGGCCGTCGACCAGCGTGGGGGCCACCTCGGTCACCTCCCCGCATCCCCGGCAGACCAGATGGACGTGGTCGGCCTCGGAAGCGAGGTGATAGGTGGGGGCGCCGTGACCGAGATGGGTGTGGGTGACCAGCCCGAGCTCCTCCAGGAGTTCGAGGGTCCGGTAGACGGTGGAGATGTTGACGCCCCTGGCCGTCTGCTGCACCCGGCAGCAGATGTCCTCCGGCGTGGCGTGTCCCAGCTCGGTGACCGCTTCCAGCACGAGCTGACGCTGAGGGGTGATCCGGTAGCCGCGCGCCCGCAGCTCCTCGTGCCAAGTCTCGGCCATGCCCAGAGTTTAGGTCGTCTTCGGCGGCCTCTCCTCGGCCGCGCGACAGTGTGCGAATCCGCCGAAATAAATTGTTTGCCCGTGTCCGGACCGCTCGCATAGCGTGAAGCCACGCAGAAGGGAGGTGGTCCAAACAATGGTTGATTGTTCTTGGGCTAGCGAGGTGGCTGTCCGCTAGGACTCGTCCATCTGGACCTTCCGTCTGGATGTCGGACGACGTCCTGGCGAATCCCCAACAGACACCGGAACCCCGGGCAGCCGGCGGCCGCGGGACGGATTCCGTCCTTCACGGCCATGGTCCAGCCGGCCCGCCTTCGAGGCGGAGCGCGCCCGGGGTTCTTTCTTGCGCCTACTCGTCTTCGAAGTCGCCGACCCTCTTCAGCTCCGCCGAGGCGTGCGACTGCAGCGGATGCCCCATCGCGGCCATGTCGTAGGCATACATGAGGTTGCCGTTGACCAGGCCGTAGAGCCGGTGTCCCGCGTTGTACTCCTTGGCCGTCGCGGTCCGCGCGACGACGTCCGTACGCAGCTCGATCTTGTGGAAGACGACCTCCCCCACGTAGATCTCCACGATGCCGGTCGGATGTGACAGGCACACCTCGATCTGCCGGTCGGGCAGGATGCGCCAGAATCCCGTCTCGGTGGCCAGCGGCCGGACCTTGCCGCCCTCGGCGTCGAGCAGCCACGTCCGGCTCCGATAAGTCAGGAACGGCTTCCCGTCGTGCCCGAAGACGATCTCCTGGCCGAAGTTGGCGCTCTCCATGGTGGGGTAGCCGATCACCCCGGCCCCCTCCCAGCGGCCCAGGAGGAAGGCGATCGGCTCGAGGTCGGGATGTACGTCCATGGTGACGAGCTTAGAGGCGCGTGAACGGCGCCTCGCACCATGCGCGGGATGCGTGGATTTGCCCGGTACGGCATGCGGCCGCACGGCGGTAATCCCGGCGGACTAGGCTGCCAGCATGGCACGATCACTGGTCATCAAGGTGACGGCGGGGATGGATGCCCCGGAGCGCTGCAACCAGGCTTTCACCGTCGCGTCGGCCGCGCTGGCGAGCGGTGTCCCGGTCTCGCTGTGGCTGACCGGCGAGTCCTCGTGGTTCGCCCTGCCGGGCCGGGCCAAGGAGTTCACCCTGGCCGAGGCGGCCCCGCTGGAGGACATGCTGGGCGCCGTGCTCGCCGCGGGCAGGGTCACGCTGTGCACCCAGTGCGCGGCCCGCAGGGGCATCACCGTGGACGACGTGATCGACGGCGTCCGCATCGCGGGGGCCTCCACGTTCGTGGAGGAGGTCCTGGGCGAGGGCGTGCAGGCGCTCGTCTACTGACCTCCCGGCGCACGGTCGCGCCCCCGCCGCGCCGCCAGGCGAGCCGGGAAAGCACGCGCCGCCAGGCGAGCCCGGAAAGCACGAACGGCCGGAGCGCGACCGCGGCCGGACGCAGCGACCGGAAAGCACCGGGGCCGGCCGAGCGCGACCGGGAAGCGCCGGGAGGCCGAGCGGCGACCGGACAGCCGCGGTCAGCGCGGCAGCACCGCGCGCAGGCGCTCGTCGCGCAGCGCCTGATACCAGGTGTCGTCGATCGGCGGCAGCGGACCGGTGACCCAGCTCAGCAGCAGGTCGGCCATCGCGGGGTTGCGCGCGAGCGCCGGGCCGTGCAGGTATGTGCCGATGATCCGCCCCGCGTAGCAGCCCTCCGTGCCGTCGCCGTTGCCGGTGCCGACGATCGTCCGCGACAGCGGGCGCACACCGGGGCCGAGCCTGGTCACGCCCATGTGGTTTTCGAACCCGGTCAGCGTGGGCAGCCCCAGAGCGGGGTCCACCTCGGCGGCCAGCTCCCCCACGGCGCGGCGCTCGCCCCGCCCCGAGCTGATGTCCAGCAGGCCGACCCCGGGCACCGGCTGCCCCTCCTCGCCGCCGAACACCGTGCCCATGATCTGGTAGCCGGCGCAGACCGCCAGCAGGGCCGCGCCGCGCTCGATGGCGGCGTGCAGGCCGCCGTCCCGGCGCAGCCGCTCGGCTCCGAGGATCTGCGGACGGTCCTCGCCGCCGCCGATCAGGTAGACATCGCCCTGCCGCGGCACCGGATCGGACGACCGTACGTGGATGGTGCGGGTCGGGATGCCCCGGGCCCGCGCCCGCTGCTCCAGCACCAGGACGTTGCCCTGGTCCCCGTACGTGCTGAGCAGGTCGGGATAAATCCAGACGATGGTCAATTCAGACTGCACGGCCGAACTCCGCTCGGATCTGCTGGAACGCGGTGTAGTTGGCGATCACGTCGATCTTGCCGGGCGCCAGCGCCGCCATCGCCTGCTCGAACGAGTCGCAGAGCTGGAAGGGGACCTCGGCGACGGCCAGCCGCAGCGCGAGGTCGAGGCGGCGCTCGCCGGTGACGTAGACGGGCCTGCCGCGCAGGACGCGGTAGTCGACGTCCCACAGCCAGGAGGTGTCGCGGCCGTCCGGGCCCTGCGCGTTCACCGACAAGATGATCGGCAGCGCCGGGTCGGCGACGTCGAACGCCTCCAGCCAGCCGGCCGGGTTCTTGGCCAGCAGCAGCCGCAGCGACCGGCCGTCCCGCTCGACGGTCGTGTACCGCCCGGCGACGGAGGTGACCGTACGGAGCCTGGGCAGCGCCCGGCCGGGATCGAGGCCGAACGTCTCGGCGACCGCCAGCGCGATGGCGGCGTTCGCCCGGTTCGCCTGGCCGGGGAGCTGGAGGTCCAGACGCCAGTGCTGGCCCCGCGGGTCGCGCACGTACTCCCCGTCGAGCACCCAGCTTGGCTCGGGCCGGTGGAAGGTGCACTCACGGCACGCCCAGTTCGTCTCGGCGATCTGGGCCGGGGTGAGGCCCTGGCCGCCGTTGCCGAACCCGGGGCGGTCGAGCGGGCCGCCGCACTCGGGGCAACACCAGGAGTCCTCGCGCCAGCGCTGCCCCGCCGAGACCCAGGTGACCCGGGCGGCGGTGGACGCGCCCCAGGTGACCAGCGGGTCGTCGCAGTTGGCGATCACGTGGGCGGGCTTGCCGGCGAGCGCGCGGCGCCACTTCTGGGCCAGCAGCCAGATCTCCGCGGCCCGGTCCATCTGGTCGCGGCTCAGGTTCATGAGGCAGACGATGCCGGCGTTGGTGGTGTCGAGGACCTCGGGGAGGTACTTCTCGTCGACCTCGAGCACGCCGTACGGCGCGTCCTGGTTGGCGGCGAGCGCGGACACGTGACCGGCCGGCATGTTGGCGCCGAACGCGTTGGTCGCCACCTCGCCGAGCTCCTGCAGCGCCGAGGTGATCAAGCGCGTCGTCGTGGTCTTGCCGTTCGTGGCGCTGACCAGGACGAGCTTGCGGTCGGCCGCGAGCTTGCGCAGCAGGTCGGGCTCCAGCATGAGGCCGACCCTGCCGCCGATCACCGAGCCGTCGCCACGCCCGGTGGCTCTGGACAGCGTCGCGGCCGTGCGGCCCAGGGCTGCGGCGAGCTGCGCCCGCAACGGAAGCTGACTCATGCCGAGATCCTAACCGCGCCCGGAGCCGGCGCTGACTTGACGCGCTCCCCGGCCTGAAGACCGGGGATTCAGCCCGTGCCGCGCGTGCGGCACCTCTGTGGCTTCCTGTTTCAACGGGTCCTGCCTCCGCTAGG
>JADGHC010000035.1 GCA_019689655.1 Microbispora sp. | reverse complement strand
TCGGCCCAGTCCTCCACTTTCAGCACCCTCCAAAATCTCGGAGGGGGGTCAGTTTTCGGAGTACCCCACGGGGTCAGTTTTCAGGATCCCCCGACACCGCCGGTCGCCGGGGGCACACGGGGCGGTTCGCCGGTCACACCTGACGCGGGCCGGCTGCCGCGGGGACCGCCGTGCTGCTCAGCGCGCTTGCGGCCAGACGTCGTCGTAGCGGTAGCCCAGCTTCTCGATGTCGAGGACGCTCGCGACCGTGTCGCCGTACCGGGGCAGGCGGCTTTCCTCGGTGACGTTCCCGTACGCCGAGCGGATCGGGGCCTTCGGGTGGCGCGTGCGCCACATGTGCCACAGCAGGTCACCGAAGCAGGCGACGGGCCAGAACAGAGGGTCGTTGGGGGCGACGGGCTGGGCAAGGTCGCCCCCGATGCCCATCTGCACCGCGCCGATGTGGATCTCCAGCTGCATGTTGAATACCTGGAAATCAGGATTTTTCAGCACATTGGCGATGAGATCGGGCGAGGCCCATGCGGGAATCTTGCCGCGGTCGGCGTACGCCCGCCGGAGCCGGTGAACCCGCGGATATGTGGGGGTCCATCCGGCGAACCTGCCGTCGAGGACGGCGCGATCGTGCGCGGCGTTCCCGTTTCCTCCGAAGAACTCCTTCGACAGCACCGCCGAGCGCTCCGGCGCCTTGCTGTCTCGGGTCCAGTCCCAGTACGGCACGGACACGGTCGGGTCGACGCGCTGCAGCGCCCGCTCGAATTCCAGCAGGTATCTGCGCTGCCACGGCAGGAAGAAGCCGTTGGCGTGGGTGGCCGTGAAGGCGTCCGCGTGGAGCTTGACGAGCGCGTCGTAGGTCCCCTGCGTCTTCAGCGTGCGCACCGCCCGGACGAACGCCTCCCACTGCTCCTTGGTGAGATCGCCGACCCTCCGGCGGACCGATGGCCGGGCCGGGTCCGCGTACGCCGCCGTCCCGCGCACCCCCAGCGCGATCGCCGCCGTCCCCCACGCCGCCGATGCCAGCACTTGCCGCCTGCTCGGCCTACGCATATCTCCGCCCCCCCGAATATCACCGGATCTCGTGGCCTGTTGCGACCGGCGGAAAGATTAGAACGGCCGAGCCGCCGGAGCGCCGGATTTGACGCCGTGTCGGACCGCGTGGCCAGGCCCGCGTTGGACCGGGCCGCTCGCCGGGGCGGGATCGCGGTGGTCGCCGATCCCGGCCCCGCAATCTCCGGTGGTCCTGTCCCCGGGCGTGAAATACGGCCGGGGCCTCATGCGGCCTCGGGGTGTCTGCGGGGACGCGGCGGCGGAGTTGTCGGTGCGGTGTGCCACTGTAGGAGGCGTGCGCCGCATTCACCCGTACGCCGAGGACGAGCCGGACATCCCCGCTGCTTACGCCTATCCGCGCGACCGTTGGCTGCGTCTCAACATGGTGGCCAGCGCCGACGGCGCGGCCTGGGTCGAGGGCCACTCGGAGGGCCTGTCCGGCAGGGCCGACAAGCGGATCTTCGGAGTGCTGCGCGGCCTGGCCGACGTGGTGCTCGCCGGGGCGGAGACCGTCCGCACGGAGGGATACCGCCCGGCCCGCCCGCGCGAGTCGTGGCGGGCGCTGCGGGAGGGCAGGCCGCCGGCGCCGCCGATCGCCGTCGTCACCCGCCGCCTCGATCTCGACCTGGACGCCCCGCTGTTCACCGACGCGGAGCCGTACGCCCGGACGATCGTGATCACGACGGAGTCGGCGCCGGAGGCGCGCCGCAAGGAGGCGGCCGGGAAGGCCGACCTGATCGTGGCGGGCGAAGATCGGGTCGATTTCGCCGCGGCCGTGAGCGAGCTGCGCGCCCGGGGGCTCGGCCGCGTCCTGTGCGAGGGCGGGCCCCGGGTGAACGCGCAGCTCGCCGCCGCCGGCCTGGTCGACGAGCTGGCGCTGACCATGAGCCCGCTGCTGACCGGCGGCGACGCGGCGCGCATACTGGACGGCGTCGCATCGCACACCCCCCTGACCCTCGCCCACGTGCTCGAAGAGGACGGGTTCCTCTTCTGCCGCTACATCAGGGAGGCGCAGCATGAAGCTTCCGGTTGAGCCGCAGATCCCCGATCTGGACCTGCCGGTCGTCCCGCCGGTCGCGCCGATGCTCGCCAAGGCCGTCAAGGGGCTGCCGAAGCAGGACGGCACGCTCTACTACGAGCCGAAGTGGGACGGCTTCCGCTGCATCGTCTTCCGGGACGGCGACGAGGTCTTCCTGGGCAGCAGGAACGAGCGGCCCTTTACGCGCTACTTCCCCGAACTGGTCGAGGCCGTCAGGCGGGAGCTGCCGCCCAAGTGCGTCGTGGACGGCGAGATCGTGCTGATCAGAGGGCAGTCGCTCGACTTCGACGCGCTGCAGCAGCGCATCCATCCCGCGCAGTCCCGGGTGCGGCTGCTGGCGGAGAGCACGCCCGCCTCGTTCGTCGCCTTCGATCTGCTCGCCATCGGGGCCGATGACCTCATGGGGGCGCCGTTCTCCGAGCGGAGGGCCGGGCTGGAGGAGGCGCTGGCGGGAGCGGGCCGGTCCGTGCGGCTCACGCCGGTCACCCGGGACGAGGTCCGGGCCGCGGAGTGGTTCGACGCGTTCGAGGGCGCCGGGCTGGACGGCATCGTCGTCAAGCCGGGCGGCCAGCCGTATACACCGGACAAGCGGGTGATGTTCAAGGTCAAGCACGAGCGGACGGCCGACTGCGTGGTGGCGGGCTATCGCGAGCACAAGTCAGGCCCGGTCGTCGGCTCGCTGCTGCTCGGGCTCTACTCGGCCGACGGCCGTCTGCACCACGTGGGCGTCGCGGCGTCGTTCCCGATGAAGCGGCGTGCGGAGCTCGTCGAGGAGCTCGCGCCGTACCGGATGGACGACCTGGGGGAGCACCCCTGGGGGCACTGGGCCGAGGTCGCGGCGGGCGGCGCCGAGGGCCAGCGCCTGCCCGGCGCGGTGTCGCGGTGGAACGCCAAGAAGGACCTGTCGTTCATCCCGCTGCGGCCCGAGCGGGTCGTCGAGGTGGCCTACGACCACATGGAGGGCGACCGGTTCCGGCACACCGCCCAGTTCCGCCGCTGGCGGCCGGACCGCGCCCCCTCGTCCTGCACCTACGAGCAGCTCGAACGACCGGTGAGCTACGACCTCGGCAAGATCCTCGCCCGCTGAGAGCCGCCGTACGCCCCGCCGGGCCGCCGTATGCCCGTGATCGGGCGCGCGCCACGCCCGCGATCGGGACGCGCCGCGCCACGCCCGCGATCGGGCGCGCGCCACGCCCGCGGCCGGGCGCACCACGCCCGCGACCGGCGCCGGGCGGCACCATGCCGGTTCAGCCGGCGCGGACCAGGATCCGCATGGACCGGTCGGTGAGGCAGACCTTGGCCTCGGCGGGCAGGGTCTCCTCGGCGTACGGGTCCTCGCACACCTCCTCGTCGGCGGTGTCGAGGACGGGACGCCAGGCGGCCCCCAGCTCCGGTCCGGGGAGGGCGAACGTCAGGTTCTCGTGGTGGGCGTTGATCAGCAGCAGGAACGTGTCGTCCCTGATCCGCTCGCCGCGCGGGCCGGGTTCGCTGATCGCGTCGCCGTTGACGTAGACCGCCAGCGATTTGGCGTAGCCGGTGTGCCAGTCGTCGTCGGTCATTTCCGTGCCCGACGGTGTAAGCCAGATGATGTCCCTGCTGCCGTCCCCCACCGAGCGGCCCTGGAAGAACCGGCGCCGCCGGAAGACGGGATGCGCCCGCCGTAACGCGGCCAGGCGGCGGACGAACTCGAGCAGGTCGCCCTCCTGCCCGATCAGCGACCAGTCCACCCAGGAGGTCTCGTTGTCCTGGCAGTAGGCGTTGTTGTTGCCGTGCTGGGTGCGGCCGAACTCGTCGCCCGCCAGCAGCATCGGCACGCCCTGGGAGACGAACAGCGTGGCGAGGAAGTTGCGCCGCTGCCGCCGGCGCAGCCGTACGATCTCCGGGTCCTCGACCGGGCCTTCGGCGCCGCAGTTCCAGGAGCGGTTGTCGTCCGTGCCGTCGCGGTTGCCCTCGCCGTTGGCCTCGTTGTGCTTGTGGTCGTACGACACGAGATCGGTGAGGGTGAACCCGTCGTGGGCGGTCACGAAGTTGATCGAGGCCACCGGGCGGCGGCCGCTGCTCGCGTACAGGTCGCTCGATCCGGCCAGGCGCGAGGCGAACTCGGGCAGCGTCCGGGAGGCGCCGCGCCAGAAGTCCCGCACGCAGTCGCGGTACTTGCCGTTCCACTCGGTCCACAACGGCGGGAAGTTGCCCACCTGGTAGCCGCCCGGGCCGACGTCCCACGGCTCGGCGATGAGCTTGACCTGCGAGATCACCGGGTCCTGCTGGATGAGGTCGAAAAACGCGCTCAGCCGGTCGACGTCGTGCAGCTCCCGCGCCAGCGCGGCGGCGAGGTCGAAGCGGAAGCCGTCCACGTGCATGTCGAGCACCCAGTAGCGCAGCGAGTCCATGATGAGCTGGAGCGCGTGGGGCGAGCGGACGTTCAGCGAGTTGCCGCACCCGGTGTAGTCGAGGTAGTAGCGGCGGTCCTCCTCGCGCAGCCGGTAGTAGGCGACGTTGTCGATGCCCCGGAAGCCGAGCGTGGGACCCATGTGGTCGCCCTCGGCGGTGTGGTTGTAGACGACGTCGAGGATCACCTCGATGCCCGCCTCGTGCAGGGCGCGCACCATCGCCTTGAACTCCTGGACCTGCTCGCCGCGCTGCCCGGACGAGGCGTACGCGTTGTGCGGCGCCATGTAGGCGATCGTGTTGTAACCCCAGTAGTTGGTCAGCCCCCGGGCGACCAGGAAGTGCTCGGGCACGAACTGGTGGACGGGCATCAGCTCGACCGCCGTCACGCCGATCGACAACAGGTGGTCGATCACGGCCGGGTGCGCGAGCCCCGCGTAGGTGCCCCGCTGCTCCTGCGGCACCGCGGGGTGGCGCATGGTCAGGCCGCGCACGTGCGCCTCGTAGATCACTGTCTCGTGGTACGGCGTGCGGGGCGGCCGGTCGTTGCCCCACTCGAAGAACGGGTTCACGACCACGTTCTTCGGCATGTACGGCGCGGAGTCCTCGGTGTTGAGCCGGGCCGGATCGGCGAAGTGGTAGGAGAACAGCGCCTCGTTCCACCGCACCGAGCCCTCGATCGCCTTGGCGTACGGGTCGAGCAGCAGTTTGGCCGGGTTGCAGCGGTGGCCGTGGTCGGGCCGGTAGGGGCCGTGCACGCGGTAGCCGTACCGCTGGCCGGGCATGATCCCCGGCACGTAGCCGTGCCAGACGAACCCGTCGACCTCGGGCAGGTCGACGCGGGTCTCCTCACCCTTGTCGTCGTACAGGCACAACTCGACCCGCTCGGCTACCTCCGAGAACACCGAGAAGTTGGTGCCCACGCCGTCCCAGGTGGCGCCGAGCGGGTACGGCTCTCCAGGCCAAACCTCGCGCATGTAACCTCATTCTCCACTGCCCGGACGATTCGTGCACCCGGCGGCGGGGCCGGCGACGCCGGGCACGGGAACGCGCGAGCCCCCGCCGGACCGGGTCCGGCGGGGGCTCCGCTGCCGCTCAGCCGACGAGCTCGGCCTTGAGGCTGATCGTCGTGCCGGCGAGCGCCTTGCTCACCGGGCAGTTCTCCTTGGCCGTCTCGGCGGCCTTCTGGAAGTCCTCGGCCGAGATGCCGGGCACCTGCCCGCGGACGGAGATCACGATGCCGGTGATGCCCTCACCGGGCTGGAAGGTCACCTCCGCCCGGGTCTCCAGCGTCTGCGGCGGCGTGCCGGCCTTGGCCAGACCGGCCGACAGGGCCATCGAGAAGCACGAGGAGTGGGCGGCGGCGATCAGCTCCTCCGGGCTCGTCTTGCCGTTGGGCTCCTCCGCCCGGGAGGGCCAGGAGACGTCGAAGGTGCCGACCCCGGAGGAGTCGAAAGACACGGTGCCGGAACCGTCCAGCAGCGCGCCCTTCCACTGGGTCGTCGCGGTACGAGTGGTCGCCATCGGCGATATCCCTTCAGTAAGCGAAGCCTATCCACAGTGACCTTAACGCCGCCGCCGGTACGCCGGGCGCACCGGCATGGCCGGCCGGCTCACGCGGGCGCCGCGCGATCGAGGATCGCCTCCAGGTCGAGGCCGGAGGGCAGCGTGCCGAAGGCGCGCCCCCAGTCGCCGGACAGGCGCGTGGCGCAGAACGCGTCGGCCACCGCGGCGGGGGCGTGCCGTACGAGCAGGGACGCCTGCAGGACCAGCGTCATCTCCTCGGCCACCCGGCGGGCGTCGGCCTCCCCCGGCGAGGCGAGCCGCTTGGCCACCCGCTCGGCCGCGTCGGCGACGCGCCTGTCCCCGGCCAGCGCCACCTCGGCGAAGAACGCCTCGACCGCCTCCGGCTCCCGCGCCAGCACCCGCATCAGGTCGAGGGCGGCCACGTTGCCCGACCCCTCCCAGATCCCGTTGAGCGGCGACTCCCGGAACAGCCGGGGCATCTGCGACTCCTCGACGTACCCGTTGCCGCCGAGGCACTCCAGCGCCTCGGCCGCGTGGACCGGCGCCCGCTTGCACACCCAGTATTTGGCGGCGGCGAGGGCGGCCCGGCGGAACAGCCCCTCTCCGGTGTCGCCCCGGATGGCCCGGTCGGTCGCCCCGGCCAGGCGCAGCATGAGCGTGGTCGCCGCCTCGGACTCCAGCGCCAGGTCGGCGAGCACCGAGCGCATCAGCGGCTGCTCGATCAGCTTCCGGCCGAAGGCCGCGCGGTGGCGGGCGTGGTGCAGCGCCTGCGACAGCCCGTACCGCATGCCGGCCGCCGAGCCGATCACGCAGTCGAGCCTGGTCATGTTCACCATCTCGATGATCGTGCGCACGCCCCGGCCCTCCTCGCCGACGAGGAAGGCGATCGCGCCCTCGTACTCGACCTCCGCCGAGGCGTTCGACCGGTTGCCGAGCTTGTCCTTCAGCCGCATCAGGCGCATCGCGTTGCGGGTGCCGTCCGGCAGCACGCGGGGGAGCAGGAAGCACGACAGGCCGCCCGGGGCCTGGGCCAGCACCAGGAACACGTCGCACATGGGCGCGGAGTTGAACCACTTGTGCCCGGTCAGGGCGAAGCTGCCGTCGCCCAGCGGCTCGGCCCTGGTGGTGTTGGCCCGCACGTCGGAGCCGCCCTGCTTCTCGGTCATGGCCATCCCGGCCAGCACGCCGCGCTTGTCCTTGGGCGGGCGCAGCCCGAAGTCGTACGTACGGGAGGCCAGCAGCGGCTCCCACTCGGCCCGCAGCGCCGGGGAGTGCCGCAGCGCGGCCACGGCGGCGTACGTCATGGAGATCGGGCAGCCGTGCCCGGCCTCGACCTGGGACAAGACGAAGAACTTGGCGGCCCTGGCGACGTGCGCCCCCGGCCGGGCCGAGGTCCAGGGGGCGGCGTGCGCGCCGCTTTCGACCGCGACCGTCATGAGCTCGTGCCAGGCCGGGTGGAACTCGACCTCGTCGATCCTATGGCCGTACCGGTCGTGGGTGCGCAGCACGGGCGGGTACTCGTTGGCCAGCCGCCCCCACTCCTGCGCCTTCGCCGAACCGGCCAGCAGGCCGAGCTGGTGCAGCTCCCCGGTCGCCCAGTCCGCACCCTCCCTGGCGAGCCCCTCCAGCAGCGCCCGATCGGCCGAGACGTCGTGGCCGGTCAGCGGGGGCACCTGGTTGATCACATCGTGGGTCACTGCGTCCTCCTGTCGCCGATGCCGGACTCCACTGATGACACGGGACTCCGTTGGATGCCGGGCCTCCATCTCAGCACCCCGGGCCGCCGGGACAAACACCCGGGCTCACTCCACGAGATCGCCGGTTCGCCCGGTGAGACGGGGCAGGTCCCCGCGGCGTCAGGCGCCGGAGATCTCCAGGCCGAGTTCCTGGGCGGCCTCCAGCGCAAGGTCCCGGGCGTAGTCCTGGTCGTCGTCCGCCTCGCACAGCACCCGGTGGACGCCCTCGATCGCGCGCCGGTCCCCGCGCGCGGCCAGGCCCCGCGCGGCCTCGGCCACCGTCGTCAGGTCGCGGTCGGCCAGCCGGGTGACCAGGGCGTCCCTGATGACGGCGGTGTCGGCGGGCAGCCCCGCGATGCCCATCGTGGCCCAGTCGCGTACCTCGTCGTCGCCGCATTCGCTCAGCCTGATGAGCGTGGCCAGCCCGTCCTCGTCGTCGGGCGGCAGGACCGCGGCGAGCGCGATGGCGTCGTGGACGGTGGGCTCCCGCCCCGGGCTGTTGACGATCCGCAGCACCTCGGGGAGCGCCCGCTGGTCGGCCCGGTGGCCGAACGCGTGCAGCAGCGCTTCGGCGACGGCGGGCCCTGTCTCGTGCCGCGCCATGTCGCGCAGGATCGCCAGGATGCGGTCCTGGTAGGGGTCGAGCTCCGCGTCGTGGCCGATCCCCGTCTCCTTGCCGAAGCCCGCCGGCCGGCCGAACTGCGCGAGCGCGTCGACGGCGAACTCCCGCTCCACCGGGTCGTCGCTCCCGCACAGCCGGGCCAGCGCCAGGAACGTCTCCTCGTCATGGCGTGACTGCAGCGCGTGCACGGCGGCCCACCACGTCTCGTCGTCCTCATCGAGGTCGCGGTACGGCAGGACGCGCGCGAGCAGCACGGCCGCGGGCGGCCGCACGCCGAGAGCCGTCTCCAGGACCGTCGCGATGGCGGCGTGCCCGTACTGCCGGGTGATCGAGAAGCCCGACTCGGCGCCGCGCGCCTCGACCGTGATCCGGCGGGTGCCGTCCGGAGCGGGGCTGTGCGCCACCAGCACGGTGTGCTCGCCCTCCGCCCTCATGGCGACCTCATCGCGCAGCAGCGCTTCGAGATCCACCGCCGCCAGCCGCGTGGCGATCTCCAGAGCGGTCGCGCCGTCCCAGCCGGGGGCGGACGGGTCGGCGCCGTGCTCGAGCAGGGACCAGACGATCCCGTACGCCCCGTAGATCGTGGCCAGCGTCAGCGGGGTGCAGCCGTCGTCGTCGGCCCGGTCGGGATCGGCCCCGGCGTCGAGCAGGATGTCGGCCGACTCCAGGTTGCCGTTGGCCGCGGCCCACAGCAGGGCCGTCCAGCCGCCCTCCTCCGCCGCGTTCGGGTCGGCCCCGCCGTCCAGCAGGGCCTGCACGGTCTCGGTGTGGTCCCAGCACGCGGCCGCGCACAGCGGAAGGCCTTCCTCGTGCCCCCCGCTCGGCCGGTTCGGGTCGGCGCCGTGTTCCAGGAGCAGCCGGACGATGTCGTGGTGCCCGCCGACGGCCGCCCGGTAGAGCGGCGTCGTCCCCTGGGCGGGGTTCAGGGCGGTCTCCGGGTGCAGCATCGCCGCCACCCGCGCGACGTCCCCTCCCGCTATCGCCTCAAGCAACCTGCTGCGGGTCACGATTCCATGCTCACACAGCCCCTTCCGCGCATGTCCGCAGGGATCGTCCCTCCGGTTCGTCTCCGGGGACCGTTCCCGGGATCGTTCCCGGGGAGGACGGCGAGCGGGGCCGGCCGGGATACGGTGAAGGGCGTGAAGCCGGTGCAGATCACTGAACGCTGTTCGGCGTCCAGCGAAGCGTCATGTCAGGCAGGTTCTCCATGTTGCGATCACCGTCGTTGGTGTCGAGGACGGTGAAGCCGTGGCTCTCGTAGAACGCGCGGGCATCGGTGTTCTGCTGAAAGACGTGCAACGACACTCCGTCAGGGCTGTGCCGCTCGACCTCATCGAGCAGTAGCGTGCCGACTCCCTGCCGGCGGACGTCCGGGCGCAGGTAGAGGTGTTCGAGCATGTCGCCGTCGAGGGCCGCATAGCCGATGATCTCCGCGTCACGCACGGCGACCCACGTGCGACACCGTTTGAGCACGACGTCCCGGATCCATCTGGTCACCTGCTCGTGACTGTGCTTCTGCGGGGGCAGGTAGGGCATGGTCGCCGACCGGGAAATCATGTGGATACGTGCGATCACGGCCGCGTCCGCTTCCTCCGCGAATCGGATCCGCGTTCTGCCGTCATTGGTCACGTCGGGAACCTACAAGCCCTGCGAAGACTCGGTCCACCGGTTAACCCGGTGAACGCTGCCGGTCACGGCACTGAACGCGTACGTCCTGACGCCGGAAGATCCGTGCTCGACGCCCGTGGTCTGGAGATCTCCGACGAAGCGCGTGAGCGGATCCGCGGGCGCGAGGACCTGAGCCGGCTCGGCACCTGGGTCCGCAGGGCCGCCGCCACCTCGGCCGACGACCTTTTCGTCCTGGCCTGGGGCACTCGGTCAGGCGGCCTCGGAGATGGCGCGTACGGCCTGGGCGTGGCGTTCGAGCAGAAGCGCGACCAGTTCGGGGGCGGGCCCGAGGACGCCGGCCACGGCGTGCGCTCCGGCCTCCAGGGCGTCGCGCTCCACCATGTCGGCGAAGTGGCCGGGGGCCAGCAGGTACGGCGCGACCACGACCTTCGGGGCGCCCGCGCGCGTCAGCCGTACGACCTCGTCCCGGGGGGTGGGCGCGGCGGCCGAGGCGTACGCGGCGGTGACCGACCACCAGGGCCGGGTGCGGGCCCACTCGCGGGCCACGGCGGCGATCGTCGCGTTCGCCCGGCGGTCGCTCGACCCGGCCGCGACGAGGACCACGGCGGTGTCCGGGTCGCCGATCTCCACGTCGGCCTCGGCGAGGCGGCGTTCGAGCGCCCGGACGAGCAGCGGGTGCGGGCCGAGCGTGGGACCGCAGACGGCCCGCAGCCGCGGCGTGCGGCCGATCGCCTCCCGCAGCGCCGCCGGGATGTCCACCCGGCTGTGGTAGGCGGCGGTGAGCAGCAGGGGGAGCACGACGGCCTCGTCCAGCCCCGACAGCGCCTGCGGCAGCGACGGCGGGGCGTGGTCGAGGTAGGCGGCGCGGACGTCCAGGCCGGGCCGCGCCCGCCGTACGCCGTCGAGCAGCGCCTCCACGGTCGCGGCGGCGCGCGGGTCGCGGGACCCGTGCGCCACCGCGATCAGCGGCGCGCCCGTGTGCGGGACGGCGGTCACAGGTGGATACCGCACTCGATCTTGCCGAGGCCGGCCCAGCGGCCGCTGCGCGGGTCCTCGCCGGGCGCCACCCTGCGGGTGCAGGGAGCGCAGCCGATCGAGGGGTAGTCGTCGTAGTGCAGCGGGTTGATCAGGACGCCGTTGTCGGCGATGTAGTTGTCGACGTCCTCCTGGGTCCACCCGGCGATCGGGTTGATCTTCACCATCTGCCGCTTGGCGTCCCACTCCACGACCTTGGTGTTCGCCCGGGTGGGCGACTCGTCGCGGCGGATGCCCGAGATCCAGGCGAGGTACGGCTCGAGCGCCCGGTTCAGCGGCTCGACCTTCCGCAGGTAGCAGCACAGGTCGGGGTTGCGCCCGTACAGGCGCGGCCCGAGGTCGCGGTCCTGCTCCTCGACGGTCCTGGACGGCGTCACGTTGATCACGTTGACGTCGTAGACCGCTTCGACCGCGTCACGCGTGCCGATGGTCTCGGCGAAGTGGTAGCCGGTGTCGATGAACAGCACGTCGATCCCGGGCTTGACCCTGCTGACCAGGTCGATCAGCAGGGCGTCGCTCATGGACGAGGTGAGACAGAGGCGGTCGCCGAAGGTGGCCGCGGCCCACCGGATGATCTCCCGGGCGGGCGCGTCCTCGAGGAAGCGCGCCGCGGACTCCACGATGCCCTGGAGGTCCAGCGTGACCCGCTGCCGCTCCAGCCCTGCCTCTATCTCCGCCACCGACATCGCTACTCCTCACACGTCATTCATTGGATCTTCGGATCATGGGATGAAACGTCTTGGAATCACGAACGCACGCCGAGCCCCAGGAATTTCACCCGGAAGGCGCGGGCGCAGGACCTGCAGTACCACCCGTGACTTTCCTCGTCGGTCACGTACGGCTCCAGGTCCTCCTCGCCGCAGTACGGGCAGTAGAACGGCGCGGCCCGCTCGCTCACTTGAGGTCGGCCTCGTCGGCGCGGCGGACCCATTCGGCGAAGCTCTCGCCCTCGTTCTTCTGCTTTTCGTAGTTGCGCACGACCCGCTCGACGTAGTCGGGGAGGTCCTCCGCCGTGGTCTTGAGCCCGCGCACCTTCCGGCCGAAGCCCGGGTTCAGGCCGAACGAGCCGCCAAGGTGGATCTGGTAGCCCTCGACCTGCTCGCCCTTGTCGTTGACTACGAGCTGGCCCTTGAGCCCGATGTCGGCGACCTGGATGCGGGCGCAGGAGTTCGGGCACCCGTTGAGGTTGATCGTCAGCGGCTCGTCGAAGTCGGGCAGGCGCCGCTCCAGCTCGTCGATCAGCGCCGACGCGGCGTTCTTGGTCTCGACGATCGCGAGCTTGCAGTACTCGATGCCGGTGCAGGCCATCGTCTGGCGGCGGAAGGTGGACGGGTTGACCCGCAGGTCGGCCGCCTCCAGTTCGGCCACGACCGACTCCACCCGGTCGGGGGCGACGTCGAGGATGACCATCTTCTGCTCGATCGTGGTCGCCACCCGGCTCGACCCGTGGCGTTCGGCGATGTCGGCGATCCGGTGCAGCAG
The DNA here is from genome assembly GCA_019689655.1 of Microbispora sp. Taxonomy (GTDB): domain Bacteria; phylum Actinomycetota; class Actinomycetes; order Streptosporangiales; family Streptosporangiaceae; genus Microbispora. Next base: position 8,871 of record JADGHC010000035.1, on the reverse strand, counting down.
GTCGCCGCTGAGACGGCCCACGCGGGGCGCGAAGCCGACGTAGTAGTTGCCGTCCCGCTGGAGGTGCACGCCGACATGGTCGCGCCGGTCCCCGCGCGGGGCCGCCGGGGCCGGGCCGTCGGGCAGGTCGTACTTGAGGTACTCGGTCTGCAGCACCTCGCGGAACTTCTCCGCACCCCAGTCGTTGACCAGGAACTTCAGCCGGGCCCTGCTGCGCAGCCGGCGGTAGCCGTAGTCGCGGAAGATGCCGGCGACCCCGGCCCACACCTCGTGGACCTGCTCGGGCCGGACGAACACGCCGACCCGCTTGGCGAACATGGGGTTGGTCGACAGGCCGCCGCCCACCCACAGGTCGAAGCCGGCCTCGCCCTGCTCGTTGACCACGCCGACGAACGCGACGTCGTTGATCTCGTGGACCGTGCAGTGGGCGGCGCAGCCGCTGATCGCGGTCTTGAACTTGCGCGGCAGGTTCGAAAACTCCGGGTTGCCGATGTAGCGCTCGCGGATCTCCCGGAGCTGGGGCCGTCCGTCGATCACCTCGTCGGCGTCGATCCCGGCGAGGGGGCAGCCGAGCATGCCGCGCGGCGTGTCGCCGCACGCCTCCGTCGTGGACAGGCCGACCGCCTCGAGCCGCCGCCAGATCTCCGGCACCGACTCGATCTCCACCCAGTGGAGCTGGATGTTCTGCCGGTCGGTGATGTCGGCGGTGCCCCGGGCGAAGTCGTTGGAGACGCCGGCGATCACCCGGAGCTGTTCGACGCTGAGCTGGCCGCCGTCGGTCCGGATGCGGAGCATGAAGTAGCGGTCGTCGAGCTCCTCCGGCTCGAGTACGGCCGTCTTGCCGCCGTCGATGCCGGGCTTGCGCTGGGTGTACAGGCCGTACCAGCGGAAGCGGCCGCGCAGGTCGGCCGGGTCGATGGAGTCGAAGCCGCGCTTGGAATAGATGTCGATGATCCGCTGACGGACGTTCAGCCCGTCGTCGTTCTTCTTGTTCTCCTCGTTCTTGTTCAGCGGCTCACGGTAACCGAGAGCCCACTGACCTTCGCCGCGCGGGCGCTTGTGGTGGCGGTTCGCCGGGCGGGCCGGGGTGCTCATGGGCACACGTCCTTCTCCGAGGCTCGGTCTGAGATCGGTATGCGGCAGGACGCCGGCGCAGGCGGCCACTCACCTCGCCGTTGAGCATGAGGGCATAGAAAAACGACGCCTGGCCGAGCGCCCGGTGATAAGCGGAGGGCGACGGTCAGCCGGCGTCGATACAGATCGCGCTACGGACACGCAGGAGGTCGACGTGGCGTCGCACGACGAGCAACGGGTCCGCTGGCATGTCCCAAACGATACCTCTGAGATCCTGGATGTCCAAGTTCGTGTCCAGGATGCGGGATTGCAACGGCAATATGACGTAAGGCCCTCAGCCCTTGCGGATCCAGTTCTCCGGCGGCTCGGCCTCGTGCTCCCTCTCGGAGGGCTGTTGATGCTGGCAGTCGCACCATGACCCGCCGCGGCACTCCTCGTGCCGGCGCTCCCTGCATGCCGGACAGATCATGTCTCCATTGTTCACCCGGTGTCACGGGCAGATGACAGCGGTACGCGCCGGCCGATTCGCGAGGGGTTCTCGCAAGCGGGGTGCGGGGGCCCCTATTCTGGGCCGCGACGATTCGCGCCGCAGGTCACGTACTAACCGCGGCGGCAACGGGTAAGCCCAGTTCTCATGACCGGTTGGGTGCCATGACCTCCACTGACGCGCCGTCGCGCAGGCCGCGGCGCATCACGCGCAGGGGCATGGCGCTTGCCCGGGCGCGCCTGTCCTGGCTGCGCGACACGAACGCCTGGGCCCTGGTCAAGGCGACCACGATGGCGGGCGTCAACTACCGGGTGACCGGCCTCGCGGGCGAGGCGGCTTTCTTCGCGCTGCTGTCGCTGCCGCCGTTCGTGCTCGGGCTGCTCGGTGTCATGGGCCACCTGAGCGGGCTGCTCGGCGAGGCCGCCGTCGGCGAGATCAGGCGCTGGGTCGTCGACCAGTCCGAGCTGCTGTTCACCGACAACACCGTCCAGCGCGTCGTCAAGCCGCTGCTCGCCGACGTGCTCAGCGGCGGCCAGGTGTCGCTCATCTCCGTCGGCTTCCTGCTGTCGCTGTGGTCGGGCTCGCGCGCGCTGTTCGTCTACGTGGACCTGATATCGATCGCGTACGGCCTGGGGGAGACCCGCGGGATCATCCGCACCCGGGTCCTGTCGTTCTTCCTCTATGTCGCCGCGCTGCTGATCGGGCTGGTCGTCATGCCGATCCTGGTCATCGGGCCCACCCTGTTGTCCAACGCCCTGCCCAGGTACGCCGTGCTCGTGACCATCCTCTACTGGCCCGTGGTCGTGCTGGGCTCGGTGCTGATGCTCAGCCTGCTCTACCACGTGAGCGTGCCGCATCGGACCCGCTGGTGGCGCGAGATCCCGGGGGCCGTGCTGGCCCTGGTGATCTGGATCGGGTGCGCCGTGTTCCTGCGCGAGCTGCTGGCGGCGTGGTTCACCCCGCTGTCGATCTACGGCTCGCTCGCGGCGCCGATCGCCGTGCTGCTGTGGCTCTACATCACCGCGCTCGCCGTGCTCATCGGGGCGACGCTGAACGCGGAGCTGGACCGGCTCTGGCCGCTCGGCGGCGCCAGCCGGTCCGAGCACCATCACCGCAAATCCGGTAAAGGCTGATCGACACTGATACCGGTGGGAAGATTGCGTCGATGGACGCACAGCCTTCCGCCGGCGACCCCACCTTGACCCACCGGCGCACGATCGGCCCCTACGTTCCCATCCGCCGCCTGGGGGAGGGCGGCATGGGCATCGTCTATCTCGCCCGCGACCCGGAGGGCCGCCAGGTGGCGCTCAAAGTCATGCGGCCGGAGCTGGCCGCCCAGGAGGACTTCCGGGCCAGGTTCCGCAAAGAGGCGGAGGCCGCCAAGCGGGTCGCCAGATTCTGCACCGCGCCGCTCCTGGACGCCGGCCGGGACGGCGACCGGCACTACCTCGTCACCGAGTACGTCGACGGCCCCGACCTGTCGTCGGTGATCGACGCGCAGGGCCCGTTGTCCGGCTCGAACCTCGACGCGCTCGCCGTCGGCGTCGCGACCGCCCTCGCCGCCATCCACGAGGCGGGGATCGTGCACCGCGACCTCAAGCCGTCCAACATCCTGCTGTCGCCCCTCGGCCCCCGCGTGATCGACTTCGGCGTGGCCCAGCTCGCCGACACCCTCGCCGAGCGGACCGGGACCGTGATCGGGACGCCCAGTTACATGTCGCCGGAGCAGGCGCGGGGAGAGCAGGTGACCGCCGCGGCCGACGTCTTCGCCTGGGGCTGCGTGGTCGCGTACGCCGCCACCGGCAGGCCGCCGTTCGGCAACGGCCCCGCGCCGGAGGTCCTCTACCGGGTGGCGCACCACGTGCCGTACCTGACCGGGATGGACGAGCGGCTGCGGCCCCTGGTCGAGCAGGCGCTGGACAAGGACCCGGCCAGGCGGCCGAGCGCCCAGCGGCTGCTGGACCGGCTGCTCGGCCGGGAGGAGGTGGCGGTCGAGGCCGCCACCAGGATCGTCAGCGACATCTGGGCCGCCCCCGGCGAGCCGACCCGCCATGCGGCCGCGGCGTCCGGCGGCACGGTGCCGTACGGCGGGGCGCCGGACGGCGGGGCGCCGGACGGCGAGGGAGAGCGGCGCGGGCGTCGCTGGCTGCCGTTCGCGGTGGCCGGCGTGGCGCTCGCGGTGGCCGCCACGGTTCTGTTGCTTGTGCTGCGCCCGTTCGGCGGAGGGGGAACGCAGCCGCCGCCGAAGGGCCCGCTGGCCTCCCGGGACGTGCAGATAGGCGGGGTTTCGCTGCATGTGACGGTCGACTCCGTGCTGCGGCGCGGGACCTCCGTGAGCGTGCAGTGGACGGTCCGGATAACCGGCAAGTACAGCTGGTGGCCGAAGGACCTGTTCGGTGACGATTTCTCCGGCGCCGCCCTCCTGGACCCGCCCAGCGGGTCGAAGTTCATGCCCGCCCGCAAGAACGACGCGTGCCTGTGCAGCAAGATCCCGGCCAGATGGCTTGAGAAGGGGGACGTGCTGCCGCTCTACGCCACGTACACGAACGTGCCGGAGGACGTGGAGACGGTCGCCGTCGACGCTCCCGGGTTCGGGCTCTTCGCCGACCTGCCCGTGTCGTGACGACGATCGCCCGTCGCGCCGGGGTGAAGGGCCGTCCCGCTCCGATAAAGTGGGGGAATCGCGACTGGCGCTGACGTGTCCCTGTGGCACGAGGTGGGGCACCACCGGGGAGCGAATTCGCGGAGGCCGTGCGCCTGGGTCGCCGCCGTCGACGTGGAGAAGGCTATGGCTGACAACTCGCTGAACGTCGTCGATCCCGAGATCGCCGAGCTGATCAGGGCGGAGGAGCGGCGGCAGGCCGACACCGTCAAGCTGATCGCGTCAGAGAACTACGTGTCCAAGGCCGTCCTGGAGGCGACCGGCACGGTTCTCACCAACAAGTACTCCGAGGGCTACCCGGGCAAGCGCTACTACGAGGGCCAGCAGGTCATCGACAAGATCGAGACGCTGGCCGTCGAGCGGGCCAAGGCGCTGTTCGGCGTGAGCCACGCCAACGTGCAGCCCTACTCGGGCTCGCCCGCCAACCTCGCCATCTATCTGGCGTTCCTGAACCCGGGCGACACCGTGCTCGGCATGGGCCTGCCGTTCGGCGGCCACCTCACCCACGGCTGGTCGGTGTCCGCCACCGGCAAGTGGTTCAACTCCGTCCGGTACGGCGTGCGCCGCGACACCGGCCGCATCGACATGGACGAGGTGCGCGCGCTGGCGCTGGAGCACCGGCCCAAGCTGATCTTCTGCGGCGGCACCGCGATCCCGCGCACGATCGACTTCCCGGCCTTCGCCGAGATCGCCAGGGAGGTCGGCGCGGTGCTGGCGGCCGACATCGCCCACATCGCGGGCCTCGTCGCCGGCGGTGCCCACCCCTCCCCGGTCGGATACGCGGACGTGATCTCCACGACCACCCACAAGACCCTGCGCGGCCCGCGCGGCGCGATGCTCATGGCGACCTCCGACGAGGTCGCCAAGGCGCTCGACAAGGCCGTGTTCCCCGGCCTGCAGGGCGGCCCGCACAACCACACCACCGCCGCCATCGCCGTGGCCCTGCACGAGGCCGCCCAGCCGGAGTTCAAGGCGTACGCCGCGCAGGTCGTGAAGAACGCCAAGGCGCTCGCCGACGAGCTGCTCGCCCGCGGCTTCGACCTGGTCTCCGGCGGCACCGACAACCACCTGATCCTGATGGACCTCACGTCCAAGGGCGTCGGGGGCAAGCCCGCCGCGCAGGCCCTCGACCGGGCCGGCCTGGAGACGAACTACAACACCGTGCCCTTCGACCCGCGCAAGCCGTTCGACCCGTCGGGCATCCGCATCGGCACGCCGTCCGTCACCTCCCGGGGGATGGGCGAGGCCGAGATGTGCCAGATCGCCGCGTGGATCGACGAGGTCGTCACCGCCGTGGCCAAGGGCGACGCGGAGGACGTGATCGCACGGGTGCACGGCGAGGTCACCGAGCTGACGAGCCGGTTCCCCGCGCCCGGCCTGTCCTGATCGCCGTGGGCGAGTGACGGCTCCCCCGGCCCTGCCGGCCGGGGGAGCCGTTCTCATGCCGCCCCACCGATATCGGGGACGAATTTAACCGGTTGCGCGGGACCACGAGGGTCTTGCTAGGGTTCCGCCGTAGCCGCCATCCGGGCGGCCCGGACACGGGAGGTGAGGACTATGCGGGTCTTTCTGCTGATCATGCCGTCCGTCAACTCCCGGGTGTCCGCCTAGTCGCCTCTCGCTGGGACACCCGGTTTCCCGAAGGGTGTCTACCAGCGTTGTTCACTGATCTTTCTCTTCTCGGCTGGCACGACGGGCTCGCGGAGCGGCTGCCCGGCGGTGCCGTACCCGGGCGTGTGGCCCGGGTCGACCGGGGCGCCGCCGAGGTCGTCGCCGCGGACGGAACCCACCGGGCGCGGTTCGGCGCCCGCGTACGCCGGGCCGCGGCGGCCGATCCGCTCGCGCTTCCGTGCGTGGGGGACTGGGTCGCCCTCAACCGGATCGACGAGGGCCGCTACGAACTGGCCGAGGTGCTGCCCCGCCGTACGGCCTTCGTCAGGGGCGGGGTGAGCCGCGACTCGCGCGGCGGGCTGTCGGGCGACGGCCAGGGCCAGGTGCTGGCCGCCAACGTCGATGTGGTCTTCGTGGCCGAGCCGTCCATGCATGCGACTCCTCCCGGGGGGCTACGGGGGGTCGTCCCCCCGGGCAAACACAGCGCGGATCTCGGCAGGATCGAGCGCCTCGTGGCGCTCGCCTGGGAGAGCGGCGCCCGGCCGGTGGTGCTCGTCACCAAGGCCGATCTCTTCGACCGGGGGCTGGACGACCTTCTCGCCGACGTCGCGGCGGCGGCGCCGGGCGTCGACGTCCACCCGGTCTGCTCGATCACCGGCGACGGGGTGGACCTGGTGCGCGCCCACATCGGCTCCTCGGGGACCGCCGTGGTCCTCGGGCCGTCGGGCGCGGGCAAGTCCACGCTCGTCAACGCCCTCGCCGGTGCGGAGGTCATGGAGACCCAGCAGGTCAGGGCCGCGGACGGGCGGGGCAGGCACACGACCGTCCACCGGCAGCTCATCCCGTTGCCCGGCGGCGGGCTCGTCATCGACACCCCCGGCATCCGCCGGGTGGGTCTGTACGAGATGAGCGAGGGCGTCGACCTGGTCTTCGCCGACATCGAGGAGCTGGCCGGGGGCTGCCGGTTCTCCGACTGCCGGCACCGGGAGGAGCCGGGCTGCGCCGTGCTGGCGGCGGTCGAGTCGGGCGAGTTGCCCGAGCGGCGGCTGGAGAGCTGGCGCAGGCTGCAGCGTGAGGCCGCGTGGATGGCGAGCCGCACCGACGCCCGGCTGCGGGCCGAGGAGCGGCGCAAGTGGAAGATCCTCCACAAGCAGATGCGGGGCGGCAACCGTCCGTAGGGCACGGATCGAGGTGCCTTCCGCCTCGGCGCCGGGTATGACCGGAAGGTGAAGACGACGCGGGTGCGGCGGCCGGGCCACGGCGGCGCGTGTGCGCCGTACGCCGGCATCCTGCGCGGCATGGACGCACCGGCGGAAGCCACCGGCGCGCCGGTACGCCGGGCCGCACGCCCGCAGCGGGGTGTGGGGGAACGAGTAAGACCTGCGGGGCGCTCCGCGTGCGCCAGTCGCCCGCATCGGGGGACGGGACGCGGAGCGCCCAGCGGTGACGCGTGTCGGGGAAGGGGGAAACGCTCAGGCGACGGCGCTGATGCCGGCGCTGGCGGCGCGGCGCATACGCCGGCGACGCTCGGACGCCCGCTCGTCCTCGTTCAGGCCGCCCCACGTGCCGTACTTCTCCGGCCGGGACAGCGCGTAATCGAGGCACTCCGCTCGCACAGGACACTGAGCGCAGATGGCCTTGGCCTTGCGCTCCCGGATGTCGCGCTCGGGCTGACGCTCACCGTCAGGACCGAAGAACAGCACCAGGTCCTCTCCCCGGCACGCGGCATCATCCTGCCAACCCCAGCTGGGGCGCGGGCGGGCGAGCTGCCGACGTACCTGAGACATGAGAAACCACCTTTGGTGAGAGGTATTTCAGTGTTTGTGCCGCATTGGACGCTTATGGCATCCCTTGTGCCAACGCCGGGACAGGCCGTGGTGTTCCCGGCTCCGGGGAGGAGCCCTCAGGTCAGCACCGGCGTGAGCTCGCTCAGCTCGGTCAACCTGTAGGTCGGGATTCCGTCGGCACAGGTCATCCCACACGATGCAGTGAACACCGTGGGTTCGACCACGACCCGAAACCGCGACGTCCCACGCTCCGTCGTGCGCCGCACGACGCAGATCGTGGTGTCGTCCACCGACCGGGAGGATTCCACGGCCACCCCGCCGACCGAGATCTCGCCGGTATGCGCCCGGACGAAGTGCTCGGCGGCCTGCAGTGGCTCAGGGATACCCGCGCGTCCCCGGAAACGGTCGAGGACGACCTCGCCGTGCCGGTACGCGTTTGCCGCCGCGATCGCAGCAGCCTGAGACATGCTGCCGTAGTAAAGCCCGTGTGGCAAGCATACGAGGTTGGCGGCGTATCGATCGCCGCCGACGTGGGTGGTTTCCCACACTTCGCCGGGCAGGTTCTCGGCGAGGAACCGCGCCAGCGGGAGGCCGAGGCGCGCACAGCAAGCGTTGTGCCTGCCGTGGGTGCACACCAGGTACATCGGCTCGCTCACCAGTATGCAGGACTCCGGGACCACTCCGTGCACGAGATTGCCCAGGTCAAGATCGTCGGAGCGCTCCACGAAGCCCTCCGCGAGCCACGGCTCGTCCACCGCGCAGGCGGCGACGTAGACGTGGAGGGGGCCCGTACGGGTCTCGCGGCGGCCCGGACGGCGGATCAGTTGCGGCCGGATGTCAAGTGCCCTGGCGCGGGCGATCAGCCGCCGGGCCTCCTTCGGAAGCCGGCACTCCTCCAGCTCGGCGGCCCAGGGCCCCGCGTGCTCGATGAGCAACCAGAACCGGCCCTTCCTGGTCGCGCTCGCCAGGTTCGGCGCCTCCCCCGTGTGGCAGGCGGCGGGGTGCTCGCACCCGTTGGCCATCCGGTCCCGCCCCTCTCTCGCGTTTCTTAGGTAAGACTAACCTTAACGAGTAGCGTCAGTGGTTGCGGGAGCGGGGCCGTAAATACCGTACAAAGCCGTGAAAATCCGCATTATGGCGGTATGCGCGCCTGCCCGCGTGGAGCGGCCGGCGTGGCGAGAGGCCGGGCGCCGAAGACGCGCATCGGGGGAGCGGCGGCGAGGCGAGAAGCGGGGCGCGTGGGGGCGGGA
>JADGHC010000541.1 GCA_019689655.1 Microbispora sp. | reverse complement strand
CCGGGCGCACGGACACCGGGCACGCGAACGCCGTGCACCCGGACCTCGTGTACGGCATACGGCTGGCCCCCGGGGTGACCATCCTGCTCGATTCCGCCCACCGGGCACCGGACGGGCACGAGGTGGCCGCGCTGCGCAGTGCCGCCGCGCCGCTCCTCACGGCGCTCGCCACGCTCGGCCTGGCCGGGCCGTTCGGTGACGCCCGCGGGGCACACCACACCCATGACAACCAGGCCGGTGATCAGCGGCCCGCTGAAGGGATGACGTCATGACCGTTCCCATCACACCCCTGCGGCCGGAGGAGTGCCGGCCCGTCCCGGACGCCGGGCTCGGGGCGCTGGAGACCGAGAAGGGCAACCTCCCGCTGGAAAGCGTGGACGTCGCCGCCCGTATCACCGGACTGGTGGCCGGCGTCGACGTCGTCCAGACCTTCCGCAACCCCTTCGACGTGTCGCTGGAGGCGACGTACGTCTTCCCGCTGCCGCCACGTGCCGCGGTCACCGCCTTCCGGATGGAGGCGGACGACCGGGTGGTCGACGGCGTGCTCAAGGAGCGCGGGCAGGCACGCGCCGACTACGACCGCGCGCTCGCCGAGGGCAGGCGCGCGGCGATCGCCGAGGAGGACCGGCCCGACGTGTTCACGATCAGGGTCGGCAACATCGTCCCCGGGGAGCGGGTGGTCGTCCGGCTCACGTTGAGCCAGCCGCTCCCCTACGAGGACGGCGCGGCCGAGTTCCGCTTCCCGCTGGTCGTCGCGCCCCGCTACATCCCGGGGGCTCCGCTGCCCGGGCGGGCGGTAGGCGACGGGGTGTCGCCGGACACCGACGCCGTGCCCGACGCCTCCCGGATCACGCCGCCCGTCCTGCTCCCCGGCTTCCCCTATCCCGTACGGCTGTCGCTCACGACGACGATCGACCCCGCCGGTCTCGACCTGCGGGAGGTCCGCTCCAGCCTGCACGAGGTCGACCGGGAGGGCGACACGATCAGGCTGCGGCCCGGCGAACGGCTCGACCGGGACTTCATCCTGCGTCTTGCGTTCGACGCCTCCTCGTCGCTCGCGCTCGTCCCGGACGACGCCGGCACCGGTGCGTCCGGCGAGGAGACGGCCGGCGGCGCCGGAAGGGCCAGGGCGGAGGACGGGATGGCGGGCGCACCGGAACACACGCCCGCCGATGGGGCGGAAGGCACGGCGGACGCCGAGGGGACCTTCGTGCTGACCCTGCTGCCGCCGCAGGATGAGGCGACCCGCCCGGCACCCCGCGACGTCGTCCTGCTGCTCGACCGCTCCGGCAGCATGACGGGCTGGAAGATGGTGGCCGCGCGGCGCGCCGCGGCCCGGATCGTCGACACGCTGACCAGGCACGACCGGTTCGCCGTGCTGTCGTTCGACTCGGTGGTGGAGCGGGCCTTCCCCGGCGGGCTGGTGAACGCGAGCGACCGCAACCGCTACCGCGCAGTCGAGCACCTGTCCCGGGTGGACGCCCGCGGGGGCACGGAGATGCTCGCTCCCCTCGAAGAGGCCCTGCGGCTGCTCGACGACCGGGACACGCCCATCCCCGGGCCGGTCACCGGCGGCCACGGCCGCACCCGCCGAGACGGCCCGCCCGGCGAGCCCGAGGCGTCCGGGGATCAGGTACGCGACCGGGTGCTCGTGCTGGTGACCGACGGCCAGGTGGGCAACGAGGACGAGATCCTCGAACGCATCGGCGCCCGGCTCCACGGCGTACGGGTGCACACGGTGGGCATCGACAGGGCGGTGAACGCGGGCTTCCTCGGACGGCTGGCCCTGCTGGGCACGGGCCGGTGCGAACTGGTCGAGTCGGAGGACCGGCTCGACGCGGCGATGGAGCACATCCACCGTCGCATCGGCTCGCCGCTGGTGACGGACCTCGAGGTGAAGGCCGACGGCATGGATCTGGTGCCGGACACCGTCACGCATGCCGGTTCCCTCTACCCGGGCGTCCCCCTGGTCGTGAGCGGGCGTTATCGGGGCCGGCCCGCCGGCGCCCTCACCGTCCGCGGCCGTACGGCCGACGGCCGTCCCTGGGAGCAGCGGATCGAGGGACGTCCCGCCCACGGCCCGGCGGTACGGGCCGTGTGGGCACGGGCGCATCTGCGCGCTCTGGAAGACCGGTACGCCGTGGGAGACCACTCCCTCGAACAGCGGATCGTCGCCACCTCGCTGCGTTTCGGCGTGCTGTGCCGGTTCACCGCCTTCGTGGCCGTCGACACCCGTGTCACCGGTGAGGGCGGCCCGGAGCATCGGGTGATCCAGCCGGTCGAACCGCCGAGCGGCTGGGAGATGCCGGTCGCCATGCCGATGGTCACGGCGGGGGCGCCGATGGCGAGGATGGCGGCCTTCACCGCGATCGGACCGGAGGCGGCTTCCGGCTCGGCGGCGGACCGGCCCATCGGAGCGGCGGCCCCGCCGCGCGGGGCGCCCCCTGCCGCGCCCGCCGCTGGGCCGTACGCCGTGGCGCCGGCTGCGCCACGGGGCTTTCGCGGGTTCTCCGTCGGCGGCTTCCCGCCGCATCCCGGCGAGGGCACCGCACCGGTCACGGATTTCGAGGGCATCCGGCCGCTGCTGGCAGAGGAGCTCACCAAGCTCCGCCAAGCGGAGTCGCTGCCCGAGCGGGAGCGGCGGCGCTATCTGGCGGACCTCGCCAGCCGGTTGCGGGTCGTCGCCCAGATGGCGGGTGGTCACCCGGACCTCGACGCGCTCGCGGCCGATCTGGAAAGGGCAGAGTGGGCCGAGGTTTCCCTCGACGACCTCTGGCGGCGGGCGATCGTCCTGCTGACCACTCTCACCGGCGGCGCCGGCACCGGGTCCCCGGGCGACGTGCCGGGCACCACACTCCCCGGCACCACACTCCCGGGCATGTCCACGGGCCCGGCGCCCGGCGGGAAGGAGGGCAGGCGCCCCTTCTGGAAACGATCATGATACGGCACGCCGGAGAGGTCTGACCCCGCAGAGCTGAAACCGGCACGGCGGGGGCATCCGCACGCGAAGCCCCCGCCGCGCACACCTACGACCCGGTCGCCCGTCCCGAGGTCTCCAGTCTGGTCCTGCCGGCCGCGCTGTGCCTGGGCCGGGACCCGCACGAGGTGGCCGAGGAGACCGGTGGCCGGCGCGCCGCCGCGTCGGCCCCGGCAAAACGCGCTTTTCTCCTGCCTGCGCGCGTGCCGCCCGGCTGAGGCCGAGGCCCAATGGGAAATGTCCGGCGGGACAATGTGCGAGGTGCAGGCGCCGTAGCCTTCGACACCGGACGGCGCCCGCCGGCCCCTCAGCGCACCGACGACGACTTCCCGGTGAAGCGGCCGGCGGCGGCTGCGGCTCGCCGAGGAAAACGCCAAGATGGATGGCGAATTCTTCCTGCCGCATGCGCGGTCCTTCCTGCGAGAGACGCATTCCGGCCATTCGAACCGCACTCATCGCCGCATTTCATCTTGTGGCCGTCTCGCTCGAGAGATTACGATCACCATCGCGGCTTCCCTCACCGATCGATTATTTCCCGGCTCCGGCGACGCGGAGTCTCGAAATCGTTTTCCCGATAGGAGAAGCGAGGGATATTTCGGTGGGGTCGCAAACGCCGCACCGCCGCCCGAAGCCACATATCCGACGCTGGAGGCCGCACATGCCTGCGACGACACTGAAGCCGGGGCTGCTTCACGAGTTCCGATACCGGGTGCCCGCCGAGCGGACGGTGCCGTACGTGTATCCGGAGTCCGACGAGTTCCGGCCGATGCCACAGGTGTTCGCCACGGCGTATCTCGTGGGCCTGCTCGAGTGGACCTGCGCCCGCCTCGTCATCCCACACCTCGACTGGCCCGCCGAGCAGACCGTGGGAACCCACGTGTCCATCAGTCACGAGGCCCCCACCCCGCCCGGCCTGACCGTCACCGCCTCCGTCGAACTCGTCGCGGTCGACGGCCGGCGGCTCGAGTTCGACGTACGCGCCTACGACGGCATCGACCTGATCGCCAGGGGTACGCATCAGCGCGTGATCATTGACACCGACCGGTTCTCTCGCAAGGCGGCGGCCAAGGCAGCGCAGGCCATCCCCGGCGGCGTCGCGGACTGACGGACAGCAGGTGCGGCGGAAGCCGCACCCGGCCGGCTACATATTGCACGCGGCGCATTTCGCCTGTCACAGGCTCTCCGAACACCGACGACCGGAAATGAAACCCGGGGATTAAAAGAGAGCGTGTCAGCGGGCAATTCCCGATGACCGGTGATCACGCGGCTGCTTTCTCCTCCCCTAA
>JADGHC010000540.1 GCA_019689655.1 Microbispora sp. | reverse complement strand
CCCTCCAGATCGGGACCCGCCACATCGGGGTCTTCCGCGCCGGATGACCTGTTCGGGGGCGGCCTGCCGTACGCGGCGTACCCGGCGCGGGGCCGCCGCACCGGGCGCGGGCACGGCGGCCGGGAGACCGCGGACGAGCCCGCACGGGTCGTCGTGCTCGCGCGTTCGGACGGCTGGGCCGCGCTGTGCCGCCTGGTCACCGCCGCCCACCACGCGGGGGAGCGCGGCGAGCCGTACGTCACGCCGGGAATGGTGGCCGAGCACGCGACCGGCCCGGACGGGCGGCCGCGGCTGACCGTGCTGCTCGGGCCGCGCTCCGGGGTCGGCCGCGCGGTGGCCGGGCGGCGCGACGACCAGGCCCGCGCCCTGCTGGCCGCCTGGCGCGCGGTGGTCCCCGACCTGGTCCTCGAGGTGTCCGACCTGTACGGCTACCGCGACGCGACCGTCGCCGCCCGCATGATCGGGCTGGCCGACTCGATGGGCGTGCCGGTCGTGCTGACCAACGCGGTCCGTTACCTGGACGCCGCCGACCACCAGATCGGCAACGTGCTCGACGCGGCGCGCAAGCTGGTGCCACTCGACGGGCGTCACCTGGACGACCCCACGGCCCACGCGTACCTCAAGGACGGCGCCGAGATGGCCCGGGTGGCCGCGCGGATCTGCGGCGGCGACCTCGGCCGGGCGGGGCGGCTGCCGGCCGAGACGCGCCGCGTGGCGGAACGGTGCGTGCTCGACCCCGTCGAGATCGTGCCGCTGCTCGACCCCGAACGGCCCCGGCTCCACCTGCCGGAGACCGGCGAGGACCCGGTGCCCCTGCTGCGGCGCCGCTGCGAGGAGGGGCTGGTCCGGCGGGGCCTGGAACGCTCGGCCGAGGCCCGCGACCGGCTCGCCGCCGAACTGCGCGTCATCGAGAAGAAGCGGCTGTCGGGCTACTTCACCTCGGTCGCCGGCATCACGGACATGATCCGGGCGATGGGCGTGCGGTGCGCGATCCGCGGCTCGGGGGCGGGCAGCCTGGTCAACTATTTGATCGGCATCGGCGAGGTGAACCCGCTCGAACACGGCCTGCTGATGGAGCGCTTCCTGTCGGAGGGCCGCCAGGGCCTGCCCGACATCGACATCGACGTGGAGTCGGCCCGCCGCCTCGACTGCTACCGCGCGATCCTCGACAGGTACGGCGAGGAACGGGTGGCCTGCGTATCGATGATGGAGACCTACCGGGCCCGCAGCGCGATCAGAGACGTCGGCGCCGCGATGGGGCTGCCGCCGCACGAGATCGACGTCATCGCCAAGGCGTTCCCGCACGTGCGGGCCAGGCAGATCAGGGCCGCGCTGTCCGACCTGCCGGAGCTGCGCGACAGCCGGTTGAACGACCGGTCGCTGCAGACCGTGTTCCGCCTGGCGGAGCGGCTCGACGGGCTGCCCCGGCACATCGCGCTGCACCCCTGCGGCGTGCTGATCGGCAACGCCACGCTGCGCGACCGCACCCCGGTCGAGCGCAGCATGCTGGACTTCCCGATGTCGCAGTTCGACAAGGACGACGTCGAGGAGGCGGGCCTGCTCAAGCTCGACGTGCTCGGGGTGCGCATGCAGTCCGCGCTGGCCTACGCCCTGAGGGAGATCGAGCGGGTCGAGGGGCGGAAGATCGATCTGGACGCCGTCCCGCGCGACGACCCGGAGACCTACGACATGATCCGCCTCAGCCGTACGATCGGCTGCTTCCAGATCGAGTCGCCGGGGCAGCGCGAACTGGTCGCCAAGCTGGAGCCGCGCACGATGCACGACCTGATCGTGGACATCTCGCTGTTCCGCCCGGGACCGGTGAACTCCGACATGGTCACGCCCTACCTGGAGACCAGGCACGGCTTCCGCGAGGCGCGCTACCCGCACGAGTCGCTGCGCGAGGTGCTCCGGGAGACCAACGGGGTGGTCGTCTTCCACGAGCAGGTCATGAGGATCATCGACATCATGACCGGGTCGGGGCTGTCGGAGGCCGACCGGGCGCGGCGCGCCCTCGGCACGCCGGAGGGCCGCGAGGCCGTACGCGCCTGGTTCGTGCCGCTCGCCACGGCGAACGGCTACCCGCCCGGCGTCGTCGAACGGGCGTGGCGGGTGCTCGACGCGTTCGGCGGGTTCGGGTTCTGCAAGGCCCACGCGGCGGCGTTCGCGCTGCCCACCTACCAGTCGGCCTGGCTGAAGCGGCACCACACCGCCGCGTTCCTCGCGGGCGTGCTCACCCACGACCCCGGCATGTACCCGAGCCGGGTCATCCTCGACGAGGCCCGCCAGTGCGGCGTGGAGGTCCTGCCCCTCGACGTCAACCGTTCGGGGAAGACCTGGCTGGTCGAGCGTACCGGCCCGGTGGAGGACGATCCCGGGCGGTTCGGCCGCGGGTACGGCCTGCGGGTGCCGTTCTCGGCCGTACGCGGGGTGAGCGAGGCCGAGGTGGACCGCATGGTCGCCGGCCGGCCGTACACCTCGCTGGCCGACTTCTGGGAGCGGGCCCGGCCCTCGCGGCCGGTCGCCGAGCGGATCGTGGAGGTCGGCGGGTTCGACGCGCTGCACGGCCTGCGGCCGGGGGAGCCGCGCTGGCGGCCGGGGCAGCTGACCAGGCGCGATCTGATCGCCCAGGTGGGCGCGCTCGACCGCGGCTCTCCCACGGGGATGGCGGGGCAGCTTCCGATGGGGTTCACCGAGCGGGTCACCCCCGGCGAACTGCCGGAGATGACCGAGGCCGAGGCCGTCCAGGCCGAGCTGGAGATCCTCGGCATGGACGTGAGCCGCCACGTCATGGACTTCTACCGCGACCTGCTCGACGCGATCGGCGTGACGCGGGCCAGGGATCTGCTCCGGCACCGCAACGGCGCGGAGATCCTGGTCGCGGGGGTCAAGGTCGCCACCCAGACGCCCGCCGTACGGTCGGGGCAGCGGATCATCTTCACCACCCTGGACGACTCCACCGGCCCGATCGACCTGACGTTCTTCGAATCCGTGCAGGCGCACACGGCCGCGACCGTGTTCGGGTCGTGGCTGCTGGCCGCCAGGGGCGTGGTGCGGCGCACCGGGGGGCGGGCGGTCTCGCTGCGCGCCGTGCACTGCTGGAACCTCGCCGACCTCGACCGCGTGTGGCGGACCGAGGGGCTCGACGCCGTCCGCGCCGTGATCAGCGAGGTGCCCGCGCCGGGCGCGGGGGTGGGCGGACGGCCCATCGAGTACGGCAACGGCTTCCGGGTGTCGCCCTACTCCGACAACGGCGCGCCGCCCGCCGTACGGGAGGGGCGGTTCCTCGCCGGCCATCCGGCCGAGCCCCAGCGGCGGCTCTGGCACGCCAGCTCCGGCAGCTCGGGGCCGTCGCCGGGCAGATGATCCTCCCCGTCGCCGGCGGCGTCGTCCGGGCGCTCGCCGTCGTCCGCGCCGTCCCCGAATCCCGCGCGGACGGCGTGGGCGTCGCCGGGAATCCGCCCGCCGGCGGTGTGGCCGGGCGCGGAGCGCGGGACATCCGATCCGGCGTCGCCGGGCGCGCTCCTTCCCGCGCGGCCTCCCGCCGGCATGCCGGACGGCCGTTCGTCGTGGCCGAGGCGGACCTGCGGCCGGGGCCGTACCACCCGCTTCCATCCGTCGTACGCGTGCCGGGCGGTGACCTCGCGGACGGCCGAGGCGCACAGCAACGCCGCGACGGTGACCGCGGCGGCCTGCGGCGTCCCGAGGCCGGTCAGCCCGTCCCGTCCCGGGCCCGCGAACACCAGCCCCAGTGCGGCCAGCCAGCTCAGCCACCAGCAGGCGAGGAGCACCAGCCACCGGGTGCGTTCCGCGGGTCCGTTCTCCGGCTCCCCGCGGCCGACCGGGTTGCCGACCCGGCCGTGCCGCCGGGCCGGGGCCTCACGCCAGGCCAGGTCCGCGAGGAACGGCGGGACCACGAGGTTCACCCCGGGCAGCAGGCACGCCGCCGCGAGCGCGGCGGGCGGGGTGGCCGGGCGCACTTGCCGCATCCAGGACAGGTAGGCGATCGCGGCGGTCACGGTCGTGGCGAGCAGCACCAGAACCAGTACGGCGAACACCGTCGCCGCGCCGCTGACGCTCCGGGCGGCGGGGGAGGCGGGATCGCCGCCGAACGCCGCGATCTGCGCGGCCAGCCGCCTGCCCCGGGCCTCGTCGAACACGGCGAGCGCGGTCACCGAGACGACCTGGGCGGCGAGGGCCGCGTACAGGCCGGCGGCCGCCCGGTTCAGCGCTGACGATGTGGACCGCATCTGTTCTCCCCCC
>JADGHC010000539.1 GCA_019689655.1 Microbispora sp. | reverse complement strand
GCGCTGAGGCCCGCGGCGGGCGCGGGACGCGATGGCCGGAGGCGGGCGGGAGGGCCGGATCGGCGGTTCCGGGCGGGCGCCCCGCACCCGGGTTCGGCTGTGCGAGGGGAAGCCGATCCGCGGTGCCGGCGGGCTCCGGGGGGAGCGCCGGGGAGGATCGATCGGCTCAGTTCATCGCTCCACGCGCCGGCGAAGAACTCGTTCTCCACCAGATGTGCCTCCAGGCGCATGCCGAGCCGTTCCATGAGGCGGGCGGAGGCGGTGTTGCGGGCGTCGCAGTTGCCGTGGATCCGGTGCAGCCCGAGCCCCTCGAAGCCGATGCGCAGCAGCTCGCGGGCCGCCTCGGTGAAGGGCCGCAGGATCAGCCGGGGGGTCGTGATCGGGTAGGGCGGGGTGAACACCCGGCCAATCGTAGGAGCAGGGGCCCATGTAGCCTCCGGCGGGGTCGTCCCGGCACCCGGCCGGGGCCGCGGTGGCAGACCATGAACGCGACGTGACACGATGCGACAGCCGTACTCTTGAAAATAAGACAGAACGAGGGAGTGTCTCGCAGATCTTGCCGTTGGGGGGCGGGCCGGTGGCCGCGCCGCGGGGTCACGCCTCGCGGGCGGCGGGCATCGGGACGTTCCCGTACGTGGGGGCGACAGCACCGCGAGGCGCCGCCGGGGCGACCGCAGTGAGAAGTAGATCTGTAGGACACGGCCGAGGAGCGACGAGATGAGTTCAGCCGGAGAAGGCCTGTCTCGTCCGTTGCCCGAGCAGGTCCGTTTACACGTGGTGGAGGTCGCGGCGCAGGTGCTGGGCTCGATGCCCGCCTCGGCCGTGCCGCCGCCGTTGCGCAACATCGCCAGGTTCGACCCGCGTAAGCGCGCCCGCCTCGGCAGTGCGCCGATCGCCGCCCAGCTGGAGAACGACAAGGAGTTCCGCGAGCGGGTGGCCGAGGCGCTGGAGGCCGCGTGGCCCGAGCTGGTCGCGAGCCTGGCCGAGGGCACGGTGCCCCCCGCGGCCGAGCCGGTGCTGGTCGCGGCGGCGGCCTACCTGACCCGCCCGCCGGGCTGGCCGGACCTGGTCGAGCAGGCACGGGCCGACCTGGAGCAGGCCGCCGCGGCGGACAGCCAGCGGGAGCAGGCGGAGACGCGGCTGCGCGAGCAGCTCGCGGCGCAGCGTGCCTCCGCCAAGGAGGAGATCGACCGGGTGCGCGAGCAGCTCAGGGCCGCCCGCGCGGAGAACTCCGACCTGCGGCGCAAGCTGCACGACGCCCGCGAACGGATCAAGGCCGCCGAGGCCAGGGCGGCCGAGCTGGAGGCGGAGACGGCCGAGGCCCGGGCCAAGGTCGCCAGCGCCAACGGCGCGGCCGAGGCCGAGCTGCGCCGGCTCAGGGAGCGCCTGGCGGACGCCGAGCGCCAGCTCGAGGCCAGCCGCAGGGCCGCCCGCGAAGGGCGCAGCATCGAGGACGCCCGGGTGCGGGTGCTGCTGGACGCGCTTCAGGACGCCGCGGCGGGGCTGCGCAAGGAGCTCGGCCTGCCCACGACGATCAACAGGCCGGCCGACCACGTGACCGCGGTCGTGCCGGGCCGGCCGAGCGTGACGGCCGTGCCCGCGCGGGCGCTGGCCAACGACGACCCCCAGCTTCTCGACCAGCTCCTGGCCATTCCCCATCTGCACCTGATCGTCGACGGCTACAACGTGACCAAGACCGGTTACCCGTCGTTGACGCTCGCCGACCAGCGGGCCCGGCTGCTCACCGGGCTCGGCGGCCTGGCCGTGCAGACGCGGGCGGAGGTCACGTGCGTCTTCGACGGCGCCGAGCTGAACGGGCCCGTCCAGGTGTCCGCGCCGCGCGGGGTGCGGGTGATGTTCAGCGCGCCCGGTGAGATCGCCGACGACCTCATCCGCACGCTGGTGCGGGCGGAGCCGCCGGGACGCGCCATCGCGGTGGTCTCCTCCGACCGCGAGGTGGCCGAGTCGGTGCGCCGCATGGGCGCCCGCCCGGTGCCCTCGCTCCTGCTGTTGCGCCGTCTCGGCCGCGGCTGAACGCCCGTACGCACGCTCCGGACCCGGGTCGTCGCCCAAGGTGAGGACTGCCGCGAATACCTGCGAATAGGTTGAAGCTTCAAGATCGCCTAGATAGAGTCGCGCCGCAGGTTTCGTTGATCCAAAGGGGGCCTCAGTGCGAGGGCGTGTGCCGGTGGCCGCCGGATTGGCCGCCGTGGTTCTGCTGGCGCCGACAACGAGTGCGCAGGCGGATCCGAAGCCCACGGTCGCGCAGGCGAAAGCCAAGCTGGACAAGCTCAACGAACAGGCCGACCAGCTCGTGGACCGCTATAACGCGGCCAACGAGAAGTGGAAGAAGGCGAGGCAGAAGTACCTCGCGATCAACGAGGACTACAAGAAGCAGAACGCGCGGGTCGAGGAGTTACGCTCCAGCCTGGTCTCGATGGCCGTCAGCAGCTACCAGGTCGGCGAGATGGGGTCGTGGGGCGGCGTCTTCTACAGCCCCGACCCCGACTCCATGCTCAGCAGCCTCGCCGCGCTCAACCAGATGTCGGTGGAGCGGGCCGGGCGGCTCAAGCAGTACGAGGACGCCATCCGGGACCTCAAGAACCGCCGCGACCAGAGCAAGGCGCTGTACCAGGAGGCCGCCCGGGTCCGCAGCGAGCTCGCCGACGAGAAGAAGAAGGTCGACAAGCTCGTCAACGAGCAGATGAAGCTGCTGCGGTCGCTCGGGACGTACAACCCCGGCAACCCCAACAGCCCCGGCCTCGTCTACCATGGGCCGGCGTCCGGCAACGCGCTGCTGGCTCTTCAGTTCGCCTACCGGCAGATCGGCAAGCCCTACCGGTACGGGGGCACCGGCCCGAACGCCTGGGACTGCTCGGGGCTCGTGCAGGCCGCCTGGGCGGCGGCCGGGGTGAAGCTGCCCAGGACCAGCTACGAGCAGTGGGCCTGGGGGGCGAGCCGCCGGGTCTCCCTGGACGATCTCCAGCCGGGCGACCTGCTCTGGCACGCCGGATACGGGCACGTCGGCATCTACGCCGGCAACGGCAAGGTCGTCCACGCTCCGCAGACCGGCGATGTTGTGAAAGTCGTCTCACTTGCCGAGTATCACCCGGTCGGTGCCGTACGCCCCTGACCTTCCGCGTTTTTCGCGATAACCGCGGGCGTTCCGCATCGCGATTCGGCCGATTTATGGCCGCGTTTCGATAATTGTGAGCAGACTCACAATCGGCCATTCGCGTCACGGATAACCTGCGAGTTCTTCTCGGCGATCTTATTTACCCGATCTTTATCCGGCGGGAGCGCTTTGCCGAACGCGGCGGGTCCTCGGTAGCTTCTGGGCCGCGGCGAGCGCGCCTCGCCGCCCGCGAACCCGGTCCGGCCGGCCGGTCGCGAACCATCCGGGGTCATCGGCGCCCTTCGTCATCCTCCCCATCGCGGGATCTCCGGCGCCGGTGGCCCGCCGAATCCGTGCAGTCAGGAGGCACGGAGCCGGGGAACCATCGACCTTCACGCGAAGGTCAGGGGTGAATCGGCGCCACGCGCGCCGTAGGGCGACTTCCCCGCCCGAATCCGTCAGCTAACCCGGTAGGCGTGAGCGGAAGACCCGAGGAGAGATCCTGTCTACCACCCCCGCTAATCTGTCGCGCCTTGTCCGAATTGCCGTTGGAGGTGCCGCTGTGACGGCATCCGTGGGCATCGCCGGCGCCCAGCCGGCGGCCGCCGGCCCGGTGGCGGTCACGGTCGTCACCACCGCCCCGGCGACGGGCGCGAACGCCGCCGCACACGCGGCCGCCGCGACGAAGCAGCAGGCCAGGAGGCACGCCAAGCGGAAGATCAGCAAGGCGGCGCTCCAGCGGGCCGAGGCCCGGCGCGCGGTGAAGGTCGCCAAGGAGCAGATCGGCGACCCGTACCGCTACGGAGCCGCGGGACCGGGCGCGTTCGACTGCTCCGGCCTGGTCCAGTACGCCTGGCGCAAGGCGGGCGTACGGCTGCCGCGCACGACGTGGTCCATCCTCCGCACGGTCAGGAAGAAGGTGGCCTGGGGACACTTCCGGCCCGGCGACCTGATCTTCACCAGCGGCGGCGGCCACGTCGGCATGTACGTCGGACGCGGCCGGATGGTCCACGCCCCGCACACCGGCACGCGCGTGCGGATCGACAAGCTCGACGCCTATCGGAGGCGCACCTTCGCGGGCGCCGTCCGCCCCGGCGTCTGAGGGCACCGGTCACCCCAGCCGCCTCTGCCGGTGCCGTCCCCTACGGTCCCGCCCACCCCACGCTGGGCGGGAC
>JADGHC010000538.1 GCA_019689655.1 Microbispora sp. | reverse complement strand
CGCCTGATCCCGTTCCCGGTGAACCCCGCCCGCCGGACCCGGGCGAACCCCCGGACGAGGCGCGGCGTGCGGCGGCCGCCGGGCGCGCCGCAGCCATGCACGGAGCCCGGCGGGCCCCCGGCCGGCCGGTCCGCGGGAAGCCGGTCCGTGGGGAGCCACCGGTCCGCGGGAAGCCGGTCAGTGGAGGGCCGACCCGTGGAGGCCGGTCTCATGGGCGGCCGGTCCGGGAGGGGCCGGTCAGTGACCGGCGTCCTCCCAGGTGGTCCCGACGCCCACGCTGACCTCCAGCGGAACCCTCAGGTCGTAGGCCCCGCACATCTGCGTCCGCACGATCTCGGTCAGCTCCTCCAGCTCGCCCGGCGCGACTTCGAAGACCAGCTCGTCGTGGACCTGGAGCAGCATCCGGGAGCGCATGCCCTCGATCGCCTTCCGCACGTTCAGCATGGCGACCTTGATGATGTCGGCGGCCGAGCCCTGGATGGGCGCGTTGAGCGCCATCCGCTCGGCCATCTCCCGGCGCTGCCGGTTGTCGCTGGTCAGGTCGGGCAGGTAGCGGCGGCGGCCGAGGATGGTCTCGGTGTAGCCGTCCTTGCGGGCCTGGGCGACGACCGACTCCAGATAGTCGCGGACGCCGCCGAACTCCTCGAAGTACTCCTCCTTGAGCGCCCTGGCCTCGGCGACGGGGATGTTGAGCTGCCCCGACAGGCCGAAGTCGGACAGGCCGTAGGCCAGGCCGTAGTTCATCGCCTTGATCCTGGCGCGCAGGTCGGCGTCCACCTGCTCGGGCGGGAGGTCGAAGACGCGGGACGCGGTGGCCTGGTGGAAGTCGTGCCCCGACTCGAAGGCGGCGATCAGCGCCTCGTCCTGGGACAGGTGGGCCATGATCCGCAGCTCGATCTGGCTGTAGTCGGCCGTCAGCAGGGTCTCGTAGCCCTCCCCCACCACGAAGCCCTTGCGGATGCGCCGGCCCTCGGCCGTGCGGATCGGTATGTTCTGCAGGTTGGGCTTCTCGCTCGACAGCCGCCCGGTGGCCGCCACGGTCTGGTTGAACGTGGTGTGGATCCGCCCGTCGTCGGCGATCTCCTTGATCAGGCCCTCGACCGTGGTACGCAGCTTCGTCTGGTCGCGGTGGCGCAGCAGGATCACCGGCAGCTCGTTGTCGGTCTGCTGGGCCAGCCAGGCGAGCGCGTCGGCGTCGGTCGTGTACCCCGTCTTGATCTTCTTGGTCTTGGGCAGGCCGAGCTTGCCGAACAGGATCTCCTGCAACTGCTTGGGCGACCCCAGGTTGAACTGCTCCCCCACCACCTGGTGGGCGGCCTCGACCGCCTGCTTGACGGCCGCGCCGAACTCGGCCTCCAGCGCCGCGAAGTACTGCCGGTCGGCGGCGATGCCGGCCCGCTCCATCTCGGCCAGCACCCGCACCAGCGGTAGCTCCACCTCGGTCACCAGCCGGGTGCCGCCGCGCTTGGACAGGTGGGCCTCGAGCGCGTCGGCCAGGTCGCGCACGGCCTGCGCCTGCAGGGCCAGATCCCGGGCCGCGGTCTCGTCGGCGTCCTCGAACAGCGAGACCTGCCCGTCCGGGGCCGACTCCGCCCGCAACTCGCGGTGGAGGTAGCGCAGAACCAGGTCGTCGAGCGGGAACGACCGCTGACCGGGCATCGCCAGATAGGCGGCCAGGGCCGTGTCGCAGGTGAGGCCGCGCAGGTCGTGCCCGTGGGCCCACAACGCCAGCAACGGCCCCTTGGCGTCGTGCACGGCCTTCGGCCTGTCGTCGTCGGCCAGCCAGGCACCCAGCGCCGCCTCGTCCTCCTCGGTGAGGCGCGTGGGGTCGATGTAGGCGGCGCCGCCCGGTGAGGCGATCGCGATGCCGTCCAGCCGCCCGGTGCCGCTGCCGTACACGCCCCGGAAGGCCAGCCCGGCCCGGTCCGCGGGGAGGGCGGCCAGCCAGCCGGCCACCTGACCCGGCTCCAGCAGCGTCACCTCTATATCGAAGCCCTCGCCGGCCTCCGGTTCGGTGGTGCCGAGGACCTTGAACAGCCGCTCGCGCAGCTCGCCGCGGATCTGCACCGCGTCGAGGAGCTTGTTGACCTCCTCGCGGTCCCACAGGCCCATGGTGAGCGCGGACACCTCGACGTCGACCGGGGCGTCGCGCCTCAGCTCGGTCAGCATCCGGTTGTGGATCACCTGCCCGAGGTGCTCACGCAGCTTGTCGCCGGCCTTGCCCTTGACCTCGTCGGCCCGCCGGACCAGCTCGTCCAGCGAGCCGTACTCGATGATCCATTTGGCGGCGGTCTTCTCCCCCACGCCCGGGATGTTCGGCAGGTTGTCGCTCGGGTCGCCGCGCAGGGCCGCGAAGTCCGGGTACTGCTTCGGGGTCAGGCCGTACTTCTCCATGACGGCCTCGGGGGTGAACCGGGTCATGTCGCTGATGCCGCGCCGGGTCATCAGCACGGTGACCTTGTCGTCCACGAGCTGCAGCGTGTCGCGGTCGCCGGTCACGATCAGCACGTTCATGCCCTCGGCGGCGCCCCGCGTCGCCAGCGTCGCGATCAGGTCGTCCGCCTCGAAGCCGGGCAGCGACAGCCGGGGGATCCGCAGCGCGTCGAGCAGCTCGAAGATGAGCTGCATCTGGCCGCGGAAGTCTTCGGGGGTCTCCGCCCGATTGGCCTTGTAACCGTCGTACGCCTCGTGCCTGAAGGTCGGCTCGCTCCGGTCGAAGCAGACCGCGATGTGGCTCGGCTGCTCGTCGCGCAGGATGTTGGCCAGCATCGAGGTGAAGCCGTACACGGCCTCGGTGTGCTGACCGTCCGTGGTCATGAGGTTCGCGTCCTTCAACGCGTAGAACGCGCGATAAGCAAGGGAATGCCCGTCCAGAAGCAGCAGACACGGACGGGTGGGGGTCGCTTCACTCTTCGGCACATCCGCAGCCTAGTCTCCCCGTACGACAGAACACCCGTGCTCTTCCCACAGGAGGCGTCCCCTTGACCTTGACCAACCCCGAGGAGTTCATGTCGCTGATGAACGCGCAGGAAAACCGTCTGCACCAGCGGATGGGCATAGAGATCCTCGAGGCCGGCCCCGACCGGGTGGTCGGCCGCATGCCCGTCGAGGGCAACACCCAGCCGTACGGCCTGCTGCACGGCGGCGCGTCCTGCGTGCTGGCCGAGACCCTCGGCTCGACCGGGGCCGCCCTGTACGCCGGCGCGGGCAGGATCGCCGTCGGCATCGAGATCAACGCCACCCACCACCGTCCCGCCAGCTCGGGGCACGTCACCGGCGTCGCCACCCGCGTGCACGGCGGCCGTACGCTGGCGACCTACGAGATCGAGATCACCGACGACCTCGGGCGGCGGGTGTGCACGGCGCGCCTGACCTGCATGCTCCGCGACGCGCAGTGACCCCGGCGTCGCGCCGGCGGAGCCGGACATACAACTCAATCATTCCGTAACAGAACGGCGTTGCGACTTCCTTTGCACATGCGCCCCTCAGGTCGCTACCGTGGTGCCCCCAGAGCCCGTGGGGACTGAGTAGACAACGTGCGGAGCCGGGGAAGCTGTGTACGGACCCAAAGGTCCACACGGGCTCAACATGGTCTTCCTTCCGCACGCCCTCGGCGTCTTCCCGGAGGGCGGCCCGGCGGCTACGATTCGTCGGGTGCCCCCCTCGCGGTGCCGCAGATGGTGCGCCGCTGCCGCCATCGCCCTCGTGCCGATCTGCTCTGCCTGCTCCGGCGGCCCGGCCGCGTCCGGAGGAGCGGCGAGCCCCTCCGTCACGCCGACCTACGTGCTGCCCCAGGAGACGGCACGCTTCGGCGAGACCGTGATCCGTCCCTCTCCCGCCGTGGACGGCATGACCCGGTTCTGGCTCATCGGCTTCCGCGACGGCATGCCGAGCCTGCTCGGGAGTCACGCGGAGTGGCCGGCCAAGGGACGCTTCGCCCGGGCCAGGATCGTCCTGCAGAACACCGATCGGACCTACGCCAAGTTCGAGGCCAAGCGCCAGGTCCTGGTCGCGTCGGACGGGCGCGAGTTCCACGTCGACAACTCCGCCCAGGAGATCAAACGACAGCCCGACGAGATCATGGTGGGCAGCTTCGTCCGCATGGAGTTCGACCTGTGGTTCGACGTGCCGAAGGACGCCCGCATCACCAAGCTCCGGCTGTACGGGGAACCCCCCTTCGGCTCGGTCACCCCGACCAAGGGCGTCGAGTTCCCCATCGGCTGACCGCACGCGCCGACAGCAGGAGGGGGGGGGCCCGGCCCCCCCCCCCCCCCCCCCCCCCCACCCGGGGGGGCGG
>JADGHC010000537.1 GCA_019689655.1 Microbispora sp. | reverse complement strand
GCGCTGCAGGGGATGGGGGAGCGGGGCGCGCCCCTGCTGCGGGGGATCGGCCACCTGCAGCGGCTCGTCTTCCGCGTGCTCGCGATGATCATGTGGGCGGCGCCGGTCGGCGCGTTCGGCGCGATGGCGGCCGTGGTCGGCGCGGGCGGCTTCGACGCGCTGCGCAGCCTCGCCGTGCTGATGGGCGGGTTCTATCTGACGTGCGTGCTGTTCGTTGGGGTCGTGCTCGGCGCGGTCCTGTGGGTGGGGGCACGCATCAACCTGCTGTCGCTGCTGCGCTACCTCGGCCGCGAGTTCCTGCTCATCCTGTCCACCTCCTCCTCGGAGTCGGCGCTGCCGCGCCTGATCGCCAAGATGGAGCATCTGGGGGTGAGCCGCGCCGTCGCCGGTATCACGGTGCCGACCGGCTACTCGTTCAACCTCGACGGCACCGCCATCTACCTGACCATGGCGACGCTGTTCGTGGCGCGGGCGACCGGGTCCCCGCTCTCGGCGGGAGAGCAGATCAGCCTGCTGCTCTTCATGATCATCGCGTCCAAGGGGGCCGCGGGCGTCACCGGCGCGGGGCTCGCCACGCTGGCCGGGGGCCTGCAGTCGCACCGGCCGGCGCTCGTGGACGGCGTCGGCCTGATCGTGGGCATCGACCGGTTCATGTCGGAGGCGCGGGCGCTGACCAACTTCGCGGGCAACGCGGTCGCCACCGTCCTGATCGGCACGTGGGTGGGCGACTTCGACCGCTCGCGCGCGGAGGAGGTGCTGGCCGGCCGGGACCCCTTCGACGAGGCGACGTTCGTGGACGACCACGGCGAGGCCGGGGCCCCCGCGCCCGCGCCAGGCGCCGCCCCGCCGCAGTCCTGACGCCGTCTGGGCGATGGCCGGACAAGGCGCCGCCGCCGGTTCCCGGGTCCCGGGGGACCGTGCCGCCGGGGAGGGCCGTGCGCGCCCGGGGTGGTGCGGGCCCCGCCTGAAAAGGGGATGCGCGTCCACCCCTTTGATGGTGCGGGCCCGGCCCCGGAAGGGGGCGTCCCTCCCGGCGCGGCCTGGGTGATGTGGGCCGGGCCTGCCGGGCAGGGGAAGGTCCCGCCCGGCCCACTGGCGAGCCCCCGGGGAGCAGCGCTCCCCGGGGGCTTCGGCCTCCCCGCGGGGATGCTCAGCGGGCGGGCGACACGAACTCCGGCTGGTCGATCACCCGCAGCCAGCTCCCGTCCGGCTGACGCCGTACGACCTGGGCGCGGGCCCCGGCGCCGTCCTTCGGCGGGGTCGAGGTGAGCGCGATGTCGCCGTTGATCAGCGTCGGGAGGGGCTCCTCGGGCTCGAAGCGGGGGCGGTTGGCCAGCACCTTCTCCCACAGCGCGCGAATCGCCTCCCGGCCGACCGTCACACTGCCCGGCGGGTAGGCCAGCACGGCGTTCTCCTCGTACAGCGCCGCCACTCCCGCGGCGTCCCCGGCGTTGGACCGCTCGACGAACAGGCGGGTTATGTCCTCGGGCCGCATGGCCTTCTCGTACTCCGTCATGGTTCCTCCCGAACTCTCGCGCCCGACGGCGGCCGCTCGGGCCCGGCCCCCGGCGCCGTACGGGACGTGTTCCGACGGCCACCAGCCTGCCGAGCCGGTTATCAGAAGTCCAACAGATGGTTCAGATCGAAACTAGAATCAGAAGTTATGGAGCTGCGTCAGCTGGAGTATTTCGTCGCGGTCGCCGAGGAGCGCAACTTCACCCGCGCCGCGGAGCGGGTGCACATCAGCCAGTCCGGCGTCAGCGCCCAGATCCGGCAGCTCGAACGCGAGCTCGGCGCCGAGCTGTTCGACCGGTCCGCGCGGACCGTCACGCTGACCGTCGCGGGCAAGGCCGCGCTCGAGCACGCCCGTGCCGCGCTGGCGGCGGCCGGGGCGCTGGGCCGGGCGGTGGACGAGGTGACCGGCCTCGTCCGCGGCCGGCTCACCGTCGGGATGGTCGTCGGCTGCACCGTCACCCCGCTGTTCGACGCCCTCGCCGCCTTCCACCGGGCCCACCCGGGGGTCGAGATCTCCCTGCTGGAGGACAACTCCGACCGGCTCGTCGAGGCGGTGCGGTCCGGCGGCCTCGACCTGGCGCTCGCCGGGCTCGCCGCCGCCCCGGACGACCTGGAGACGCTGACGATCACCAGTGAGCGGCTCGTCGCCGCGGTCCCGCCGGACCACCCCCTGGCGGGCCGGGACGGCGTCACCCTGCACGACCTCGGCTCCCACCGCATCATCTGCATGCCGTACGGCACCGGCCTGCGCACGGTGTTCGACCGGGCGTGCGCGGCCCGGAACCTGCGGCCGGACATCGCGCTGCAGGCCGGGGCGGCCGACGCCGTCGCCGACCTCGCGGCCCGGGGGCTCGGCGTGGCGGTCCTCAGCGAGTCGATGGCCGCGGCCCATCGCGACCGGCTCGTCGCCCGCGTCATCGAGGACGTCGAGACGCCCGCCCTGCTCGCTCTCGTGTGGCGGGGAGGGCCGGGCCCCGCCGTACGCGAGTTCGTCCGGCACACGCGGCGGGCCTTCGCCGCCGGCCCCGCGTGAAGTTCGCCCGGGCAACGTCGTGGATTGGACGTATGTGCCGAGGTACTCCTAGAGTCCCTTTCATGACGTCTGGTGATCTCCAGCTCCGAAGGGCCGAGAAGACCGATGCGGACGAGATCTTCGCGCTCGCCCGCGAGTTCGCGCTGACGTTCCGGCCCGAGCGGGCGCCGTTCGACGCGGCGCTGCCGCAACTCCTGGAGAACGAGGACGCGTTCCTCATGGTCGCGACCGTCGACGGGGTCGTACGCGGCTACCTGCTGGGCTTCACCCACCTCACGCTGTTCGCCAACGGCAGGGTCGCGTGGGTGGAGGAGGCCATGATCGAGCGCGGCTACCGCCGCCACGGCATCGGGCGGCGGCTGCTGGAGGAGTTCGAGGCGTGGGCGCGCTCCCGGCAGGCCGGGTACGTCGCGCTGGCGACGCGCCGGGCCGCCGAGTTCTACGGCGCCCTCGGTTACGAGGTGTCGGCCACCTACTACCGCAAGATGCTCAAGCCGGAGGCCTGACGCCCCCGGCCCGTCCTGTGCTCGCCCGTACCCCCGCGCGTCGCGCGGTACGCCACGCGGGGGCGCGGGCCGTCAGACCGGGGACGGGGCCGTGAGCTGGGCGTCGAGCCGGTAGCCGTCCACGGTCACATAGACCGAGTCGCCGGGCCGCGCGTTCAGCCGCATCAGGACCGGCTGGAGCGAGTCGAACACCGGCTGCCGGTCGCGCCACACGAGCACGACCGCGTTGTCCCCCGGGCCGGTGACCGACAGCAGCGTTCCCGGGCGCATGCCGAGCTGGGCGGCGTACCCCTCGGGGACCGCCACCGGCTCGCCGCGCAGGTGGCCGCTGGTGACGTCGATCCGCTGCCAGCGGCGGGGGTCGGACGACGGAGTGGAGGCCGGGCGGGAGTTCGGCACCAGATGCGGCCGGGGCACGCCCCCCGCGAAGCTGCCGCCCGACAGGCCCCCGTTGGAGTTGTTGCCGAGGTTCGTGAGCGCGTTGAGCGCCGCGAGCGCGGTGGCGGGGTCGGGCCCGTTGTTGGCCTGCGAGGGGATCGGGACCCCGCCGCGGCCGTGGTGGTGCCCGTTCGCGCCCGGCGTACGGCGGGGCAGCGGCGCGGGCTTGGCCGGCTGCTCGGGCCCGGGCCGGGTGGGCAGCGGGCCGGGTGCGGCCGGCGAGTCCGCCTTCGGCATCGAGTCCAGCCACGCCTTGGCCGAGTGGGCGCGGATGCCGAGCTGGCCGAGCAGCTCCACGACATCGGCGTCCGCGGGCTTGTTTGCCAGGAGCTGGCGGGTCTTCTCCCGCAGCCCCGCCAGGTCGCCGACGACGAGCCAGCCGTCCTGCAGGCGGCGGTCGGGCATGAGCGTGACCAGCACTCGCCACAGCGGCGTGCGCAGCGAGGGCACCTCGACCGGGTGGGACGGGTCGGCCGCGATCAGCTGCTCCTGGGTGGCCGCGGCGCCCAGCCACTCGGTGAGCCCGAACAGGTGCCCGGTGAGCGGCGCGGAGTCGGGGGAGCGCAGCCACAGCAACACCCGCTCCTCGGCCGTGCGCTGCGCCTGGGAGAGCAGTTCGCGGTCCACGTTGAGGTTGTGCGCGAGCGTGCGCAGGCTCACCGGCTCCGCGGCGAACAGCCGCTCGGCCGCGACGGCCTTGGCGAGCGGGTCCCAGTCGCGGAACAGGCTCTCGACGACCGCGACCATCGGGTGCGCGCTGAGGTCGGCGGGCGGCCGCGCCGCGGCGGCCTCGGCCTGCGTGGGGGCGGGCTGGGC
>JADGHC010000536.1 GCA_019689655.1 Microbispora sp. | reverse complement strand
GCTCACGATCATCGGCTACTCCGTCAACGACAAGGTCGTGCTCTTCGACCGGGTGCGCGAGCTGTGGCCGGTGCGCCGCGCAGAGCCGTTCGGCGATGTGGTGAACACCGCGATCCTGCAGACCGTGCCGCGCACGGTCAACACCGGGCTCGGCGCGCTGTTCATCCTCGCGGCGCTGGCGGTGTTCGGCGGCGACTCGCTGCGCGACTTCGCCGTCGCCCTGCTGATAGGGATCGTCGTGGGCACGCTGTCGTCGTCGTTCGTGGCCGGGCCGGCGGCGGTCGCACTGGAGCGGCGCGGCAACCGGCCGCCGCCGGCTCCCGCCGCCCGGCAGGCCGGGACGGTGCGGCGCGGCGGCTCCGGCGCGGTGGTCTGAGGGCGGTCTCGCGTACGGTCCGCGCGGAGGGCTGGGCTCTCACGCGCGGACCGGTGAGGTGGGCCGGCGCCGGGTCCCCCCCCCCGCGGGGGCCGGCGGGGGGGGGGCCCCGGTGGCCGGCCCGGGTGGTCACGGGCGGCCGAGCGCGCGCAGCTGGGCGGGTGTCAGCGCCGAGACGTTCTGGTCGATGGGCGTGTCGGTGTACTGGTGAATCGTCCAGGTCTTCCAGTCGGCGGGCGGCGTGATGTCGCCCGGGGCCTTGCTGTAGTGGGCCACCCAGAGCGGGTACTCGCTCAGGCCGTGGCCGTACTTGTTGGCGAAGTTCCAGCCGCTGTAGAACATCGGCTTGGCCCCGGTCTTGGCCGCCACGTACTCCAGCCAGGTCCTGGCCCACTGGTTCACGTGCTCGACGGACTCGCCGTCGCTGGTCTCCAGGTCGAGCACCAGGATGTCGCCGGGCTTGCTCGGCTGCGAGTCCACCACGTCGAGGAAGTGGTCGGCCTCGGCGATGGGGTCGTTGGAGGGATGGCCGTAGTGGTAGGCGCCGCGGACGATGCCCTTCTTGGCCAGCTCCCGCCAATGCCGCGGGAAGGACGAGTCAACCCAGGTGGTCCCCTCGGTGGCCTTGATGAAGCCGAACTGCGCGCGGCTGTGCATCCAGTCGTGGTCGGCCTCGTAGCCGGAGACGTCCTGGCCGTACGTGTGCGGGTTCGCGTGGGCCGGTAGGGGCGAGACCACCGCCGCGGTTACGGCCGAGACGGCGAGGGTCGCCGCCGCGAGGGCGGAGCGCAGGCGGCGGCCGGAGGGCCGGCGGCCCCGGGAGAACCGATGGGTGGGCATGACGTGTTGACTCCTTGCTTCCATGCCGCCTACCGGGTTAGCTGACGGGTTCGGGCAGGAAGTGCCCTACGAGGCGCATCTGGGGGCCTGCGCGTCGATTCACCCCAGGTGAAGTGGGTCCCCGGCTCCGCAGATCGCGGATTCGGCGGCCGCGCGATCACGGATCGTGCGGACCGGGCAACGTCTCGGCAACGGACACGAGATGACGGGTGCCGTCGGTACCCATGCCGTGGCACTTAAAGGTACACACTCCATCAGAATGGTGTAAACAGGACAAAACACGTCTTTACCCGGCCTGATCGGCGGGCCGGGGGAACGGTCGTGCCTCCCGTAACGCCTGCGCCTGCGGCTCCGCTTGCCCGTCAGCAGGCCGGGAAACGGTCCCGCCCCCGTAGCGCCCGTGCCGGCGACTCCCCCCTTGCCGGTCACGAGACCGGGGGAACGGGCCGCCGGCACACTCGCCCGACCGCCGCCACGCCCGGCGGGCCCGGCGGCCACACGGCGATCACCGCCTGGACAGGCAGCGGGAACCGGGCGATCATCCAGACCGTGATCCCCGCTGCGAGCCACCCGCGAGGGGGTTTGTAAGTTCGTCACCTGAGGCATCGACACGCACGCGAGGTGAGTCCATGACCGCTGCACCCGCCGACCCGGAGTTCACGGCGGCGCCGCCGGCGCCCGCCGAGTTCCGGCGCGCGCTCGGCATGTTCGCGACCGGCGTGACCGTGGTCACGGGTCTCGACGACGGAGAGCCGGTGGGCTTCACCTGTCAGTCGTTCGCATCGGTGTCGCTCGAACCGCCGTTGGTCCTGTTCTGCGCCGACCACAGGGGCCGCGCCTGGCCGCGCATCAGGAGGTCGGGCCGCTTCTGCGTGAACGTGCTGGGCGAGGACCAGATCGACCTGTGCGGCCGGTTCGGTTCCAGCAAGGGCGCCAAGTTCGACGGGCTCGACTGGGACCTGTCACGGTGGGGCACCCCGGCGCTGCGTGAGGTGCTGCTGCGCGTCCACGGCGAGGTGCGCGACGTGCACGTGGCCGGCGATCACGACGTGGTCATCGGCCTCGTCCGGGAGCTCGAACCGGTCGTCACCGAACAGCGTCCGATGCTGTTCTTCCGCGGCCGCTTCGGCGTGGACCACGACGACCCCGCCGCCGCCCTGGGTCCCAACCTGTGGGGCTGGGGCGATCACTGGGGCTGATCCCCGCCCCGGCTCCGCCGCCCGCGTCACCGGCCCGGACGTCCCCTCCCTTGCCGTTACCCGTACGTGACCTTGATAGCCTGCCTGCGCCCGTCGGCGGACGTCGCGTGGATCGGGGGTTTGATGAGGGAAGGGCGGCGGTTACGTCTCGGTGCGCCGCTGGATACGGCCGGAATCATCCTCGCCACGGCCTTCTTCTCCCTGTCCCTCACACCGTCGCTGCTGCCCCGCGCCTGGACGCTGCAGGGGATCATCGCGGGCCTGCTGGCCGCGACCGGATACCTGGTGGGCGTGACGGCCGCCGCGCTCGTACGCCCGGCCGCGGCCCTGATCCCGGCGAAGTGGCGGCAGGCGTGGCGCCACAGGGGCAGGCGACGGGTCCGGCGCCTGGTCGCGACGTTCGGCTGCGGTCTCGGCGCCGCCGCATTGGTCCTCGGCGCACGCGCCCAGCGGGACATCTACGCGCTGATGGGACTCGACCCGCCGAAGCGGCTCGATTACCTCGGCGTCCCCGTGATCGCGGCGGTCCTGTTCCTGGCCCTGCTCACGGTGGCCCGGGCGCTGCGGATCGCGGCGCGGGCGCTGGGACGCCTCCTCGGACGCTGGTTTCCCGCGACCGCCGCGCAGTTCGCCGCGGGAGTCGGGGTGGGCGTGCTGGCCGTCTTCCTGACCGACGGAATTCTCACCGAGGCCCTGCTCAAGGCGGCCGACCGCAGCTTCGCCGCGATCAACAGCGAGACCTCCCCCGGCATCGCCCAGCCGCGGGCCGCCACGCTGTCGGGCAGCCCTTCCTCGCTGGTCTCCTGGGCGTCGCTGGGTCTGGAGGGCCGCACCTTCATCGCGGACGCGCCCACGGTGGACGAGCTGAGCCGGTTCACCGGGCGGCCGGCCGTCGCCCCGATCCGCGTCTACGCCGGGCTCGACTCCGCCGCGACCCCGCATGATCGGGCCGCCCTCGCCGTACGGGAACTGGAGCGGACCGGAGCGTTCAGCCGCAAGGTGCTCTGCGTGATCACCACGACCGGCACCGGCTGGGTGGACCCGCAGGCGGCCGCCGCCCTGGAGTTCATGTACGGCGGCGACACCGCGGTGGTCTCCATGCAGTACTCCTACCTGCCGAGCTGGCTGTCGTTCCTGGTCGACCGCGAGCGGGCCAGGGTGGCCGGACGCGAGCTGTTCGACCAGGTGTACGCCCGCTGGTCGGCGCTGCCCGCCGATCACCGGCCCAAGCTGCTGGTCTTCGGGGAGAGCCTGGGGGCGTTCGGCGCGGAGTCGGCGTTCACCGGCGACCGCGACCTGCGGGAACGCACCGACGGCGCGCTGTTCGTCGGGCCACCCGACAGCAGCGCGCTGTGGCGGCGGCTCGTCGACCACCGCGACCCGGGCAGCGGGGAGGCGCTGCCGGTCTACCGGGGCGGGGAGACCGTGCGTTTCGCCAACCGTCCCTCGGACCTGGACGCCCCCGCGTCGGTCTGGCGCACGCCGCGGGTGGTCTACCTCCAGCATCCGTCCGACCCCATCGTGTGGTGGACGCCCCGGCTCATCCTCACCCGGCCGGACTGGCTGGAGGAGCGGCGCGGCGACGACGTGCTGCCCTCGATCCGGTGGTATCCGTTCGTGACGTTCTGGCAGATCACCGCCGACCTGGCGTTCTCCCTCGACGCGCCGCCGGGGCACGGCCACGACTACGACGGCGAGGTGGTCGCCGCGTGGGCGCGGATCGCACCGCCGGACGGGTGGGACGACGCGCGGACGGCGGCGCTGACCACGCTGATCGAGCAGCGCGCGTCGGACGCCCGCTGAGCCCACCGGCCGGCACCAGGCCGCGCGGCGGGCGGGGCCGCGCGGCCGTGCCCGAGCCTGTATATTATACAAAACTCCGAGCCAACGAGACA
>JADGHC010000535.1 GCA_019689655.1 Microbispora sp. | reverse complement strand
ACGATGCGCGGGGCGCCGAGCAGCTCGACGAGCGCGTCCGCTTCCTCGTCGTTGAGTTTTATCGTTTCGCAGGCCCTGTCGGGATCGTCGGGGTCGTAGATCACCAGGTCACGGCGGCCGGTGCGGTGGGAGACGACTCCGATGCGCCGTCCCGAGCGCGTGGTGAACTCGTGCCGCAGCCCGATCCCCGGCAACACCGTCTGTTCGACATCCACGCCCCTGTTCCTCCGTTCGGATACGTCAACTCTGTGCGCCAAGAACCTACCAATCCTGGAGAGAGGTGTCGTTTTGTGCCAGGGTGGCGAAAGGGTGTCGGCGCCGCGCGAGTCTCGTCGCGGGTACGGCACGCCGGCGGCGTGGACGGCGACCTGGAACGTTGCTCGGCAGCCAGGGCGAGCGCGCGGTGCCCGCCCGGCGGTCAAGCGGGAACGGCCCGGCTCCTGACACGTGCCGGAGTCAGTCTCCCAGGTGCGCCGCGGCGACCCGCTTGGGCACCACCATGCGCCAGGCGTCGGTCACGATCTCGGCGAGCTCCACGGTGTCGATGGCGGCGAGCCGTACCCGCACCCAGTTGAACCGCTCGTCCGACGGCACCGGCATGAGGAACTTGCCGGGGTCGGAGGCGACCAGCGCCGCGCGTTCCTCCTTGGGGAAGGCGAATCCCATGAGCGTCTCGTCGCGTGACAGCGCGACGTAGACGATGCGCCCGACGCGGAACTTGATCCGGTCGCGGATGAGGTGCTCGGTGGTGCGCGGCAACGACATCGCGACCTTCCGTACGTCCTCGGTGGTCACCATGTCGTCTCCGGAAGGCCGCGTGCGGGATGATGCGGCTCACTATATGGGACGCCCACGGCCGTCGTGATGTGCGTTGCGCGACGCCGGACGGCCGGCCTACCCGGCCCGGCCCGATGCGCGCAAGGCCGCGACCCTTTGCCTGCCGGGAACTTCGGGCCGGATGCCGCGCGCAAGGTCCGCCGGGTGAATGCGGAGGCCATGGTCACCGGGTCAGCTCCGCGACGTCTTGCCGCCGCTCCTGCCCGGAGGCCAGTGGGCGGTCGCGGTTCAGCCGCAGGTACAGCAGCGCGCCCCCGGTCAGCACCAGCGGCCACAGCAGATAGACGCCGGACATGAGCAGCAGCGCGATCACCGCGATGAGCGCCGTGATCGCCGCGGCGTGGCCCATGCTGCGCCTGGGCAGCAGCTTGATGGCGGCGGCCACCCCGATCGCGTACACCGTGACGAAGCAGCCGGTGGTGAGCAGCACCAGCGGTCGTGTGCCCACCCCGGTCACGACCACGATCGCCAGCGCGGCGAACGACAGCGCCGAGTTGACGGCAAGGCTGCGGCGCGGCACCTCGCCGGCCACGCTGCCCGAGGCCAGCGCGCCGGGCAGCGCCCCATCCCGGCCGAGGGCGGCGCCGAGCTTGGCGGCGCCGGCGTAGTAGGCGTTCATGGCGCCGACCGTCAGCAGCACCGCCGCGACGGCGGCCAGCAGGCGGGCGTTGCCGCCCAGCCCGACGGCCATCAACTCGCCCAGCGGAGCGGCGGTCCGGGCCGCGCCGCCGCCGAGAACCACGATGGTGGCGAAGGCCACCAGCAGGTAGAGCACGCCGACGACGGCGACCGCGGCGGCGGTCGCTCGCGGCAGGTCGCGCTGGGGGTGGCGGAACTCGGCGGCGAGGTGGGTGATCGCCTCCCAGCCCGCGAAACTCCACACCAGGAGCGCGGCCGCCGGGCCGATCGCGGCCCAGCCGTGCGGAGCGAACGGCTCCAGGTTGCCCATGTCGGCGTGCGGCAGCGAAAGCCCGACCGACACCAGCAGCAAGATGACCAGCAACCCCGCCAGCGCGAACTGCAATCGGCCGCTGACCCGCAGGCCGGCGGCGTTGGCCGCGGTGACCACGATCATCAGGCACGCTGCGGTCACGGCGGTGGTCGCCGTCCCGCCGCCGACCGCGGCCGACACGTACGCGCCGCCGAACAGCGCCCCGGCGGTGACCCCCGGAGGCACCGCGAAGTAGAAGCACCATCCGACCATCGCCGCCGCGCGCCTGCCGAAGGCCAGCCGGGCGTAGGTGGACACGCCGCCCGCGTCGGGGTAGCGCGCGCCGAGCGCGGCGAAGGTCCCGGCCAGTGGTGCCGACAGCACGACGAGGGCCAGCCATGCCAGCAGCGAGGCGGGGCCGGCGGTCTCGGCCGCCAGGGCGGGCAGGGCGATGACGCCGGTGCCGAGCACCGCTCCCACGTACATCGCCGTGCCGTGGCGGAGCGTCATCCGGCCCCTGTTCGTCACGTCACTCATGGAGACCAAGCATCCGAACGCGTACGGGAAACAACCAGTGGCAGAAACGCCGATCTGCGCTAAATTTCAGCCATGAGCCGACACATCGTGGGCCTCGCCGTCACCGACGGAACGCCGGTGTTCGAGCTGGCCGTACCGTGCGAGGTCTTCGGCACCGACCGCAGCGATCTCGTCGATCCCTGGTATGAGCTTCGGCTGTGCGCCGCCGAACCCGGGCCGCTGCGCACCACCGCCGGCTTGCGGATCGACACGCCGTACGGGCTCGACGACCTGCTGGAGGCCGACACCGTCGTCGTGGCCGCCGTCGCCCGTGCCGTGCGGCTCAATCCGCCGCGCGGCCTGGTCGAGGCGCTGCGCGTCGCGCACGAGCGGGGCAAGCGCATCATGTCGATCTGCTCAGGCGCGTACGTGCTGGCCGCCGCCGGGTTGCTCGACGGCCGCCGCGCCACCACCCATTGGATGTACGGCTGCGACTTCGCCCAGCGCTTCCCGGAGATCGACTTCGATCCCGTGCCGCTGTACATCGACGAGGGCGACATCATCACGTCCGCCGGCACCGGCTCGGCCATCGACGCCTGCCTGCACCTGGTCCGCCAGGATCACGGCGCGGCGGTCGCCAACGAGGTCGCCAGGCGCATGGTGGTGCCGCCGCACCGGGAGGGCGGGCAGGCGCAGTACACGCAGGTGGTCCCGTCGCGGGGCGGGAACGACTCGCTGGCGCACGTGCT
Organism: Microbispora sp.; assembly: GCA_019689655.1. GTDB lineage: Bacteria > Actinomycetota > Actinomycetes > Streptosporangiales > Streptosporangiaceae > Microbispora. Next base: position 1,295 of record JADGHC010000535.1, on the reverse strand, counting down.
GGATTGGGCCCGTGACCACCTGGGGGAGCCGTTGACGGTTTCCCGGCTCGCGCGGGTGGCGCACATGAGCGAACGCACCTTCGCCCGCCGGTTCCGGGACACCGTGGGGATCACCCCGCTGCAGTGGCTGCTCCAGCAGCGCGTACGGCTGGCGCAGGAACTCCTGGAGACCACCGACGAGTCCATCGAGGACATCGCCCGCAGATCCGGATTCGGCACCGCCGCGACGTTCCGCTACCACTTCAGCCGGGTCACCAGCGTCTCCCCTCAGACGTACCGCCAGGTCTTCCGCTACCGCGCCGAGAGCCGGGGCGCGGAGCGGCCGGCGGCCGGGGTTCCGGCAGGGGGGCGCTAATGGGGCGGGCCCACGGCGCCCTCCCCGGTGAGGGTGAGGGATCGCTCCGCTCCGGCTCCGGCTCGGCCGGGCGGCCGTGTCAGGGCCACAGCCGGTGGCGCGCCCAGGTGGTGTCCTCACGGAGGTAACGCAGGCGGGTGTGCCGGCGCTCCCGGTCGGCCTGCCAGAACTCGACCTCTTCGCCGCGAATGCCGTAGAGCGTCCAGTCCGGTGCCACCACCCCGGGGTCGGCCTCGATCCGCGCGTGGGCGGCGCGCAGGGCGTCGTCGAGGTCGGACGGCTTGTCCAGGACCCGCGACTGCCTGCCGATCAGGGCGTCGGCACGCGCGCCGGGGGAACGAGCGAGAAAGTCGGCGGCGCTGCGCTCGGCGTCCGCCGGGGCGACCGTGCCCCGCACCCGGATCTGCCGGCCCTGCTCGGGCCAGTAGAAGCACACGGCGGCGTACGGCGTGACGGCCAGCTCCCGCCCCTTGCGGCTGTTCGCGCTCGTCGCGAAGTACCACGTGCCGTCGGCGTCGAGGTCCTTGCAGAGCAGCACACGCGACGACGGCCGCCCGCCGGCGTCGGACGTCGCCAGCGACATGGCGTGCGGTTCACGCACCCCCGCCTCGATGGCCGAGGTCAGCCACTCCATGAACAGCGCGACCGGGTCGGACGGCGCGGCGTCGACGTCGAACTCCGGCAGTTCGGTGTCGAAGACCGGCAGCCCCCGCAGCAGTTCTCGGATCGAACCCGCCGAGCCGTGTTCCGCCACGATTACTCCTTCACTTCGCGGTGATCACAACATCACCGCCATGCTTACCATCACCGGCTCGCCGGCGATTCCCGGGGCGTCGTGAAGCCGGCCGCCGGGCTACCGGCGCCGGCGGGGACGGCTCGCCCGGTCCCGGCGGGCGGGCGGCGCCGGGCGGGCCGCCGAGCCGGACCAGTGCGCCGGGCG
>JADGHC010000534.1 GCA_019689655.1 Microbispora sp. | reverse complement strand
AGAGGTGTATACGAGACAGGGTCACCACGGCCCCGGCCGCTCCGCCGGACACGGCACCGGTCACGACAAGTCCTTGCCGGGCGGGCGCGTCCCGGTTCCCGGCGGCTCCCGCCGCGATGGTCTTCCGGGCTCCGGTCGCACCGGCCGGGACGACTTCGCCCCGGACGTACGCGGTGGAACCCGGGCCGGCGGACCGGCCTTCCGGGGAGTCGCTTAAGTTCGCTTGGAAGTTCCCGATTGGAGGTTCCCGCCGGAAAATCGCCGATTGGAAATGCCTTGGTGACCGCCGGAGACGCTTCCGGACATCGGCCATTCTCTTTCCCTGCCTTATCGGGACGAGCCGCCACATAGGTGATTACTGAACGTAGCTTAGATGTGTACGGAGAGTAGTCGCCGGGAAGTGAGGGGAGTGGAGCAGGGAAGGGGAAGGAATGCCACTCCTCAGAGCATCGGGGCTGGTCGCCGGGCTCGGGTCTACTCTCATCCTGACCTTCGGAGCCCCGGCGGGAGCCGAAAGGAAGCCGTCCGCGAAGGACGTCGCCAAGGCGCGCCACCAGGTGCAGGAGCGCGCACGGGAACTGGGCAAGGCCGAGGCCGACCTCGCGAAGGCCCAGGCCCGCCAGGAGGAGCTGAACGACGAGGCCGAGCGTCTCGTGGAGGCATACAACGGGCAGCTCGTCCAGCTCGAACAGGCGCGTGCGGCGTACGAGCAATCGGTGCGGCGGGCCGGCCGGGCGGCCGACCAGCTCGACCGGCTGCGCGGCGAGGTGGCGGCGAGAGTGGCCGAGGGGTACGGCGGCATCCGGCTGTCACCGGCCGCCGCCGCCATGATCGGCAGCCTGGGTGACGTCAACGGCTTCCTGCGAAGAGCCAGCGTGCTGACGCAGCTCGGCGACGAACAGGCCGCCGCGCTGCAACGGCTGAAAGACGCGCAACAGGTCTTCGAAATTCTCCGAGAACAGGCGGCCCGCGCCTACTCCGAGCAGTCACGTCGCGCCGAGGAGGTGCGGCAGGCGAAGGAAGCGGCACAGCGGGCCGTCGAAGAACAGCTCGAACAGACCAAACGCATCGAGCAGGAGAAGGCGGAGATCTCCGAACGGCTGGAAGCCGCCCGAGATCGCGTCGACAAGCTGAAAGAGGCGAGAGCCAAGGCCCGGCAGGAGGCCAGGGGAAAAGCTCTCCCCGCGCGCAAGGGCCTGGCGGTGCCGGCCTGGACCGAGAAGCTCGGGTCGGGGCCGGGCAAGACCGCCGCCAAATGGGCACTCAAACAGCTCGGCAAACCGTACGTGTGGGCCGCCGCGGGCCCGTCGGGGTTCGACTGCTCCGGACTGACGATGCGGGCCTGGCAGCGGGCCGGAGTGTCACTCGATCACTGGACCGGCACACAATGGACCTCGGGACGGCACGTCCCGATCAAAGATCTACGTGTCGGCGATCTCATCTTCTACGGCCGGTTGAGCCGTAATCCCGGCACCATCCATCATGTCGGCATCTACATCGGGCGCGGCATGATGGTCCACGCCCCCCAGACGGGGGACGTGGTTCGCATCTCGCCCATCTGGCGCCACGATCTGGTAGGCGCCACTCGGCCGGGCTAGGTCGCGTTCTCTTGGATCTCCTGCCTACCTCGGCCGGCCAGGCGGCGCCTCGCCGCGTTCCCGGCCCGCCTACGAGAGTTCCTCGCAAGCCCGGGACATCCGCGGGACCCCGGAAGGACGCCCACAGGCGATGTGGCCACCGGGACGAACCTCGCTACCGCGAGATCCGCGGGGCACCTTCCGGCTCAGTGCTCCTGGTCTTCGTGCTCGGCCTGCCGGAAACGCTCGATGCTGGCGTGAATCTCGGCCTCGGCCTCGGTGCGCCCGACCCAGTTCGCGCCCTCGACCGACTTTCCGGGCTCCAGGTCCTTATAGACCTCGAAGAAGTGCTGGATCTCCAGCCGGTCGAACTCGGCGACGTGGTGGATGTCGCGGATGTGCTCCATCCGCGGGTCCGTCGCCGGGACGCACAAGACCTTGTCATCGCCGCCCTTCTCGTCGGTCATCCGGAACATCCCGACGGCACGGCACCGGATCAGGCAACCGGGGAAAGTCGGCTCCTGGAGCAGGACGAGCGCGTCGAGCGGGTCCCCGTCCTCGCCGAGGGTGTTCTCGATGAACCCGTAGTCGGCGGGGTACTGAGTCGAGGTGAACAGCAGCCGGTCCAGACGAATGCGGCCGGTCTTGTGGTCAACCTCGTACTTGTTCCGTTGTCCCTTGGGAATCTCAACGACAACGTCGAACTCCACTCGTTCCTCCGCAAGAGTCCCCGGTCTCCCGGGCTGGCGTTAATGTCTCGTAGGCGTGGTCACGGTCGGCGCGAGGTGAGGGTGTAGTGGTGCGACGTGAGCGGTGGATGGTGGTGGCCACCCTCGCCCTGCTGCAGATCTTCGTCGTGCTCGCGGGTACGTATCTGATCACCCATGACGCCGACAGGACCCCGGCTCCGGTCGCGTCCCCGAAGCCGACCCCGATCCCCCTGGTGACCGCGGGTCCGGTTCTGGCCGCGGCGGGGGACGGGGCTCTTCCCGCCAAGGGTACTTTGACCACTCGGCTGGCCGCTGCGATGGGTGACCCCGCACTCGGCGGAAGCGTGGCCGGGATCGTGCTCGACGTCGCGACCGGCACGCCGATCTACGACGGCCGCTCGGGCACGCCCATCACCCCGGCCTCCACCACCAAGCTGGTCACCGCGACGGCGGTGCTGGCCACGCTGGGGCCGGACGCCCGCCTGGTCACCCGGGTCGTACGGGGCGGCTCTCCCGGGTCGATCATCCTGGTCGGCGGGGGTGATCCGACCCTGGCCGGCCCCGGCACGAGCGCCGCCGAGCAGAAGGAGATCTATCCGCGCCCCGCGTCGCTCGCCCGGCTCGCGGTGAGCACGGCCAAGGCGCTCAAGGCCGCGAAGACCACATCGGTGAACCTGTCGTACGACGCCTCCCTGTTCACCGGACCGCGGACGGCGCCCGGCTGGAAGCCGACCTACATCCCGGAGGGCAGCGTCGCGCCGGTGACCGCGCTCATGATGGACGAGGGCCGGATGCGAAACGGCGCCCGCTATCCCGACCCGGCGCGGGCCACCGCCGACGCCTTCGCCGCACTGCTCAGGAAGAACGGGATCAAGGTGGGCAAGGAGATCGGCCAGGCCAAGGCGGCGCCCACCGCGCAGGAGCTGGCCCGCGAGGAGTCCGGGCCGATATACGCGCTCGTGGAGCGGATGCTCACCCACAGCGACAACGACCTGGCCGAGGCGCTCGCCCGGCAGGCCGCCATCAAGCAGGGCCTGCCGCACACCTTCGCGGGCGTGCCGGCTTCGGTCGGGCGCGTGCTCACCCGCCTCGGCATCACCGGCGGCGTGGAGGTCCACGACGGCAGCGGGCTGTCCACGAGGAACCGGATCACGCCGTCGGCCCTCGCCCACATCCTGGCCGCGGCGTCGTCCCCCGCCCATCCGGAGCTGCACTCGCTGATCAGCGGGCTGCCGGTCGCCGGTTTCACCGGGACACTGCACGACCGTTATAAAAAGTCCGATTCGAAGGCCGGTGCCGGATTGGTACGCGCGAAGACGGGCACGTTGAACGGCGTGAACACCCTGGCGGGCATCGCGTACACCCCCGAGGGGCGACTGCTGACCTTCGCGTTCATGGCCGATCAAGTGGCCAACCCGCCGGAGGCGATCGCCGCGCTCGACAAAATGGCCACAATCGTCTCCCAGAGCTAGATCGTGACGTGGCGCGTGCGCGAGATCGCTTGCGGGGCTCGCGGCCCGCGCCGCCCGGCATCCTGTTCGTTCCTCGCCCGGAACACGGCCGCGCCCCCGCAGGGCCGCATGCGCGGCGAGAAGTCGGAGAACGTACGGTGGTGGGTATGCAGGTGATCGACTGGGATCTGGCCGTCGCGACCGGGGTGCGCCTCGTCCGGCCCGGCCCGCAGGTGAGCCGCGAGGAGGCCAGGCAGGCGGTCCTCGAACTGCGGCGGCTGTCGCGGGACGCCGAGGGGCATGTGCGGGAGTTCACCCGCATCGACTCCGCGACGCCGGAGGCGGCGACCGTGGTCGATCGCCCGGGGTGGATCCGCGCCAACGTGGACGGCTTCCGTGTGGTGCTCGAGCCGCTGACGCAGAAGATGTCGAACGTGCCGGCGGTCGTCGGCGCGGTCGGCTCGCGCGTCACCGGGCTCGAGGTCGGCGCGGTGCTGGCGTTCCTCGCCTCCCGGGTGCTCGGGCAGTATGAGCTGTTCCTCCCGCCCGACCCCTCCGGCAACGCCCCGAC
>JADGHC010000034.1 GCA_019689655.1 Microbispora sp. | reverse complement strand
CAGACCCTGAGCCGGAAGGCGTACCCGATGCGGCGAGACCTCTTCGACGAGGAGCACGACCTCTTCCGCGAGACCGTCCGTGAGTTCCTGGCCCGCGAGGTCGTCCCCCACCACGCGCAGTGGGAGAAGGACGGCATCGTGCCCCGAGACGTGTGGAAGAAGGCCGGCGAGCTCGGCATGTTCGGCTTCTCGGTGCCGGAGGAGTACGGCGGTTCGGGAATCACCGACTTCCGCTACAACGTGGTGATCGTTGAGGAGATCATCCGCGTCGGCGCGACCGGCCTGGGGTTCGGCCTGCACAACGACATCGTGGCGCCGTACCTGCTCGACCTGACCAACGACGAGCAGAAGCAGCGCTGGCTGCCCGGCTTCGCGTCCGGCGAGCTGATCACTGCGATCGCCATGACCGAGCCGGGAGCCGGCAGCGACCTGCAGGGCATCCGTACCACCGCCATCCGCGACGGCGACCACTACGTGGTCAACGGGCAGAAGACCTTCATCACCAACGGCATCAACTCCGACCTCGTGGTGGTCGTGACCAAGACCGATCCCTCGGCGGGTGCGCGCGGCACCTCGCTGCTGGTGGTGGAGCGCGGCATGGAGGGCTTCACCCGCGGCCGTAACCTGGAGAAGGTCGGCATGCACGCCCAGGACACCGCCGAGCTGTTCTTCGACAACGTACGCGTGCCGGTGGCCAACCTGCTGGGCGGCGAGGAGGGCCAGGGCTTCTTCCAGCTCATGAACAACCTGCCGCAGGAGCGGCTGTCGATCGCGGTGGCGGCCGTGGCCGCGGCGGAGACGGTGCTGGAGGAGACGATCGAGTACTGCCGCAACCGCACGGCCTTCGGCCGGAGCATCGGCAAGTTCCAGCACACCCGGTTCCTGCTGGCCGAACTCGCCACGGAGGTGGAGATCGCCCGCCACTACGTGGACAAGTGCGTACGCGCGCTCAACGCCAAGGAACTCACGGCGGTCGACGCGGCCAAGGCCAAGTGGTGGACGACCGAGCTGCAGAACAAGGTCATCGACCGGTGCGTCCAGCTCCACGGCGGCTACGGCTACATGCTCGAGTACCCGGTGGCCAAGGCCTGGCTGGACAGCCGCGTACAGACGATCTACGGCGGCACCACCGAGATCATGAAGGAGATCATCGGCCGGTCGTTCGGTTTCTGACGCCGCCACAAGCCGCGGATCAGCCGGCACGAAATCGGCCGCGCATCGGCAGCGTCCGGGCCGGTCGGCGGCCGGCAACGCATTGGCGGCGGGCGGTCAGGCGAGTGGTCAGCCGTGCTGCTGTCCCCAGATCAGCAGCATGACCACCACGAAGACGATCATCACGCCTCCGTAGGCCACCGGGCTCAGCCGGAAGAACCTGCGTACCCTGTTCAGCAGCCACGCGAAGAGGAACGCCAGGAAAACCAGAAGGATGAGTCCGGAGTCCACACCGATCAGTATGCGTGGCTTTCCCCGCCCCCGCGCGCCCGTCGGCACAAGCGGCATGGCACGGCGGCACGGCAAAGCGCATGACACGGCGGCCGGGGTGAAAGCGCGGGCACCTACGCCTGGGCGGGCCGACGCCAGAGAACGGCGGCCCGGACGGAAGCGCGGCCACTCGTATCCGAGCGCGGCCGACACCCAAGCAGGACAGCTCGCCCACCGCACCACGCCGCGATAAGCGGCCCGGGCATAGGCGGCTCAGCGCGGCTCTTCGCTGCCTTGGAGGATCACCCGTGCGACCAGCTCCGGGTCGTCGCTCATCGGCAGGTGGCCGCAGCCCCGCAGCAGCAGCGCCCGCTGCCCCGCCCACCGCGCCGCCCGTACGGCCTGGCGGCGCGGCAGCAGCCGGTCGTGCTCGCCCCAGGCGATCGTGACCGGCACTCGGGGCGGTGCGGGCGGCGCGACCCACGCCATCGATTCGAGCGTCTCCTCGAACCCCACGCACGTACGCAGGGCCTCGGCCGCCGCCAGCACGGTCTCCCGGGGCAACCGCTGCGGATGAGCCACGAGCAGGCCCATCGCCACCGCCTTACCCACGCTGGTTCCGGCCGTGAGCGTGGGCAGCCCATCGGCCCGCGCCGCCAGCCGCAGCAGGCGCAGCACCGAGCGCGAGTACGCGTGCTCGGCCCGGGACCAGAACCCTGCGGGCGAGAGCGCGACGGCCGTACGGACGTCGGCGGTGGACGCCAGGTCGAGCGCGATGTAGCCGCCCAGCGAGTTGCCCGCCACGTGCGGCCGGCGCAGGCCGAGGCCGGTCCAGAACTCCCGCACCGCCCGCCCCAGCGTCTCCACGTTGTACGGCGTGCCGTACGGCAGCGGCGGGGAGTCGCCGAAACCGGGCAGGTCCACCGTGATGACGTCATGCCGCTCGGCGAGCAGGTCGAGGACCGGCAGCCAGCCGTGCCGGTGGTGGCCGAGGCCATGCAGGAGGACGAGCGGCGGCCCGCTGCCGCGACGGTCGTAGGCGAGCTCCATATCGCCGAGTCAAGCACCTGAGACCGGCGGAAAGAAGCATGTGGACCGCCCGCCCGCACGGTTTCTGCCGACAAGGGCGGGCCCCGCCGGCCTCCTGCGAAGCGCAGCACCGCCAGCGCCCCAACCGGCCGACTGCAAACCGCATACCGTCAAGCGCCCGGGCCGGCCGTCCGTGAACCGCGTGACGGGAGACGACCGTCAGCGCGCCCCGAACGGGAGCGGTCAGCGTCCGCCGATGGGGATCTCGAACCAGACCGCCTTGCCCTCGCGGGTCGGACGGGAGCCCCAGCGCCGGGCGAGCTGGTCGACGAGGTAGAGGCCACGGCCACCCTCGTCGTTCTCCCCGGCGCTGCGGATGCGGGGCAGGCGCAGGTCCTGGTCGAAGACCTCGACCCAGATCGCCTCCCCGCCCTTGCGCAGGCGCAAGGTGAACTCCTTGTCGCCCACGATCTCCTCTTCGAAGCCCGGCACGTCCCACGACTCGTCGAACGGCAGCGGCGGCCCGTCCAGCACCAGTTCACGGCGCGGCACGCTGGCGCTGGCGGCGTGCAAGACCACGTTGGTCACGACTTCGGAGACGAGCAGGCAGGCCAGCTCCGCGCGTTCCTCGGGCACCTGCCATCCGGCGAACGCCTCCGACGCCATCCGGCGGGCCTCGCTCACCATGATCGGCTGGGCCGGGAACGTACGCTCCTGATACTGCAGCTCCGTGGCGGACGAGCGGACGACGAGGATGGCCATGTCGTCGTCGATCTCGCCGGGGACTGCCACCGTGGCCAGGTCGGCGATGCGTTCGACGGACTCCCCCGCCGCCTTGGCCAGCTTCTCCTTCAGGATGTTCAGCGCCTCGTCGTCGTCCAGCGCCCCGGTGGCGGAGTCGCGCGGGGGCCGGCGGTCGACCAGGCCGTCGGTGTAGAGGAGCAGGGTCGCGCCGGGCGGCAGCACCCTGGTCTCCTCCTTGTAGACCAGGTCGGCGTGCATGCCCTTGGCCCGGACCCCCAGCGGCTGGCCGACCTCGGTGATGTCCAGGTCCCTGACCTCGCCGTCCACGATGAGCAGCGGCGGCGCGTGCCCGGCGTTGGCGAACGACAACTGCCTCGACCAGGCGTCGTACACCATGTATTGGCAGGTGACGATCGGCGGGTTGGTGATATCGGCGCCGAAGTCGTCGTGTTCCGGAGCGGCGACCACCCTGGTCCACTCGTCCAGGCGGGCGAGGATGTCGGCGGGCGGTTTGTCGTCTTGGGCGAAGGCCCGCAGCGCGGCCCTGAGCTGGCCCATGACCGCCGCCGCCTTGGCCCCCCGGCCCTCGACGTCGCCGATCACGATGCCGACGCGGCCCGCGGACAGCGGGATCACGTCGTACCAGTCGCCGCCCACCTGGGTCTGGATGCCCTGGCCGTGGGAGGCGAGCGGGGCGGCCGGGTAGTAGCGGACCGCGATCTCCAGGCCGTCGAGCGTGGGCAGCGGCTGACGCGGAAGCAGGTGCTTTTGGAACGATTCGGCGGTGTGCCGTTCTTCCTCGAACAGCAGCGCGTTGTCGACGGCGAGCGCGACCCGGGTGGCGATGGCGCCGACGAAGTCACGGTCGAAGGTGTCGTAGTGGGGCGAGCGACGGCTCGTGAGGTTGGACAGGCCGAGGTACATCAGGCCGAGCGTCTCGCCGCGTACGCACAGAGGGGCGACGATGGCCGAGGTCATCCCGATCTCGCCGCACAACCGGGCCGCGCCCTCGCTCGGCGCGGGATAGCTGACCTGGGAGAAGTCCTCGATGAGAATGGTCTCCTGGCGGCGCAGGGCGGCCTCGGCGTAGTGCCCGAGCGGGTATCGGATCTCCGCGCCGACCGGCCGCCAGGTGTCCGGGGGCGGCGTCCAGCCGTTCACATGGGTGGATACTTTGCGGATGAGGCGGTCGCCCTCGATCAGCTCGATGAAGCAGTGGTCGGCGAACTGCGGGACGAGCATCTCCGCGACCCGGTTGAGCGTCTCCTCGACGTACAGGGAGCCGGCGAGCCGTTCGCCGATCCGCTCCAGCAGGCCGAAGCGGTCTTTCTCGCGCTCGTTGCTGCGCATCGCCTCGCGGGCGGTGATCACGATGCCGCTCACGGAGCCGGAGGGGTGCCGCAGCGGCACGGCCTGGGCACGTACGTAGATCATCGTGCCGTCGGGGCGGGTCACGTCGAACGTGCCCTCCCATACACTGCCGCGCAGCACGTGCTTGGCCAATTCGGTGGTGAGCGGGTGGTCCTTCTCCGAGATCCCGAGAGTGTGCAGCGACTCCTTGCCCGGAGACACGCCCACGCGGCCGAACAACTGTTCGGCGAAGGGGTTCCAGTACAGGACGTTGCTGAACCGGTCGGTCACGACCACGGCCATCTCGGCGTGGTCGAGAACGGCACCGGCGGAAAGGTGGTCGTCGATGTCCTGTGACAGATCTCCCCATCGCCTCATGCCACGACCATCCCTTGCTCAGGTGGATTCGCTATGCCGGGCACGGGCGCTCCTGCGAAGGCTGGGTCGTGAGAAATGAAAGGACTCCCTAGGGGATTCAACCAGGCACAACTCATTCCGTCATCGTCTGGTGACAAAAACGTGTGAGGCGACGTCCCTCGGAAGATCCGCGGTCGTGGGTCCCACCTCACCATCACATGTCACCGTTACACCGTTGTCACTCGCCGCGAGCGTGACCTCGCGTCCGGGTTGTATCCCAACTTGCTTGAGTTTAAGCATCACGGCGGGATCACTTTGCACTTGTTCGCTGATTCGCCGCACTACAACGGGCACGGGGGCCTGTCCCGCGAGGGTCATCATGGGAGACACCATCTCATCCCCGGTCGAACCGGGCTGCGGCACCCCCAGCTCGTCGAGACCGGGGATCGGGTTGCCGTGCGGGCACACCCGGGGGTGGTTGAGAAGGGTCACGAGCCGGGCCTCCACCGCCTCCGACATCACGTGCTCCCAGCGGCACGCCTCGATGTGAACCTCTTCCCACGGCAGGCCGATCACCTGGGTCAGCAGGCACTCGGCGAGGCGGTGCTTGCGCATGACGCGAATGGCCAGCGTGCGGCCCAGCTCGGTCATACTGAGGTGCCTGTCACCCTCAACCTTGACCAGGCCGTCGCGCTCCATGCGCGCCACTGTCTGGCTGACGGTCGGGCCGCTCTGCTGCAGGCGCTCGGCGATGCGTGCGCGGAGCGGCACGATGCCTTCTTCTTCAAGTTCGAAGATCGTCCGGAGATACATCTCCGTCGTGTCGATCAGGCCGTGTGCGGTCAAAGCTCCTCCACTATTACGACGATGCTACGACCTCCCCCGCGTTCGCAGCCGACCTTATTGGGGAAGCGACCCAGGATGGGAAACATCGGAGCCGGGCAATTCCTTCCTACGGAGATCAGTCTGCCCGCCCTCAGGGAGGCCGCGCGGCACTGCGAGGGCTGCGACCTTTACCGCGCCGCCACGCAGACCGTCTTCGGCGAGGGCATCCCCGATGCACGGTTCATGGTGGTCGGCGAGCAGCCGGGTGATCAGGAGGACCGCGAGGGCGCGCCGTTCGTCGGGCCGGCGGGACGCCTGCTCGACAAGGCGCTGGAAGAGGCGGGCATCGAGCGCGAGGCGGTGTATGTGACCAACGCGGTCAAGCACTTCAAGTACGAGCCCCGTGGCAAACGCAGGATTCACCAAAAGCCCACGGTGGGCGAGATCAACGCCTGCCGGCCGTGGCTGGAGGCCGAGATGCGTCTGGTGGACCCCGAGGTGACCCTGGTGCTCGGGGCCACGGCCGCCCGGGCGCTGCTGGGCCCGGACTTCCGCGTGACCAGGCACAGGGGGGAGCCGCTTCCCCGGCGCCGGGGCGCGTACTACGTGGCGACGATCCACCCCTCGGCGATCCTGCGCTCCCCCGACCGGGACGAGGCGTACTCCGGCTTCCTCACCGATCTCAAGGTCGCGGCCGGGCTGCCCTGACGATGTCAGGGGGCAAGGCGCTCAAGCGTCCAGGATCCGCCGGTCTTGCGGTAGCGGAGCCGGTCGTGCATGCGGTCGGTCTGGCCCTGCCAGAACTCGATCTCCGCGGGGATCACCCGGAAGCCGCCCCAGAAATCCGGCAGCGGCGGATTCTCCGGCCAGCGCGCCGCCAGTTCTCTGAATCTTGCATCGAGTTTTTCCCTCGACTCGACGACCGCGGACTGGCGGGAGGCCCATGCGCCGATGCGGGAGCCGTACGGACGAGAGTGGAAGTAGGCGGCGCTGTCCTCGCGCGGGAGCCGTACGACGGAGCCCTCCACACGGACCTGCCGCCTGATGGGATGCCACGGGAACAGCAGGCAGGCCCGCGGGTTCTCGGCGAGGTCGCGGCCCTTGCGAGACTCGTAGTTGGTGAAGAATACGAACCCGCGCTCGTCGAACCCCTTGAGGAGGACGGTACGCGCGGAGGGACGGCCACCGGCGGAGCTGGTTGCGAGGACCATGGCGTTCGGTTCGGGCAGGCCCGCGGCGACCGCGTCCGCGAACCACAGCGCGAACTGCGTCACCGGGTCGGCGGCCATGCCGGATTCGAGCAGGGGCTCACCCTCGTAGCTGTGCCGGAGCCCGGGGAGGTGCGAAGCGCTGTCCACGGAAAGGTATTCTCGCGTGCTCGGCGCACGTCTCGCTCGGTGGCCCCACCTGGGAGAACCCCGTTGGGGAGGGCCGGGGGCGCAAGAGTCGGGCGCTGCGGGTTAAATTGACCCGCCGGTATCTCGACATCAAGGCTCTGGACTTCACAAGAGAGGGAGGCGGCCGAGAATGTCCGACTTCAAACCCGGGCTCGAAGGCGTAGTGGCGTTCGAGACCGAGATCGCGGAACCGGACAAAGAAGGGGGCGCCCTGCGATACCGGGGCGTCGACATTGAAGAGCTTGTGGGCAACGTCTCCTACGGACACGTCTGGGGCCTGCTCGTCGACAACTCGTTCCAGCCGGGCCTGCCCCCGGCGGAGCCGTACCCCATCCCCGTCCACTCCGGTGACATCCGAGTAGACGTGCAGAGCGCGCTGGCCATGCTGGCGCCCGCCTACGGCTTCCGCCCGCTGCTCGACATCGACGACGAGCAGGCCCGCGAAGACCTCGCCCGCGCCTCGGTGACCGCGCTGTCGTTCGTCGCGCAGTCGGCCCGTGGCCTGGGAGTGCCGATGGTCCCGCAAAAGCGCGTGGACGAGGGCAAGACCATCGTCGAACGCTTCATGATCCGCTGGCGCGGTGAGCCCGATCCCAAGCACGTGAAGGCCATCGACGCGTACTGGACGTCGGCCGCGGAGCACGGCATGAACGCCTCGACGTTCACCGCCCGCGTGATCGCCTCCACCGGCGCCGACGTGGCGGCCGCCCTGTCGGGTGCGGTCGGCGCGATGTCCGGCCCGCTGCACGGCGGTGCGCCGGCGCGGGTGCTGCACATGATCGAGGGCGTCGAGAAGATGGGCGACGCCCGCAAGTACGTCAAGAGCGAGCTGGACAAGGGCAACCGCCTGATGGGCTTCGGCCACCGGGTCTACCGGGCCGAGGACCCGCGTGCCCGCGTGCTGCGCCGTACGGCCAAGGAGCTGGGCGCGCCGCGTTACGAGGTCGCGGCCGCGCTGGAGACCGCCGCGCTCGAGGAACTGCACGCCCGCAAGCCGGACCGGGTCCTCGCGACGAACGTGGAGTATTGGGCCGCGGTCGTCCTCGACTTCGCCGAGGTTCCGGCGAACATGTTCACCTCGATGTTCACCTGCGCCCGGACCGCCGGTTGGGCCGCCCACATCCTGGAGCAGAAGCGCACGGGCAGGCTGGTCCGCCCCAGCGCCAACTACGTGGGCCCGAAGCAGCGCTCCATCAACGACGTGCCCGGCGCCGCCGAGGTCATCGGCAAGATCTGAGTTCTCGGCGCGTCTCACGGGCCCTGCGGCCATCCGTACGCCCCGAGAAGGCCGCGGGGTCCCTCCCGAGCAACCGACGGCCCGCCCCCTTGCGAGGCGGGCCGTTCCCGTTTTCCGGAAGCTTTCAGTTGTGGTGGGTCGTCATGCGGGCGGTGGGCCCGGACGGCGACGCCGTACGTGTCACGGACGGGCGGCGGCCTGCGGCGGGGTCGTCACGGGCGAGGGCGCGGGAGGAGTGGCGGACGTGGCCGCCGCCGGAGTGCCGCCGGCCGCGCCCTCCCCGGCTCTCCCGACAAGGCCCTCGCAGATGCGCCTGCTCTCGATGTTCTCGGGTTCGGTGGCGTTCCCGGGTTCGGTGGCCGTCAGGCGCCCGCAGCGGATCGCGACCTCGGGCTTCCCCGAAGGGGTCACCTTGAGGATCGCGATGGCCTTGTCCTCGGGCGCGTGGACGGTGGCGTCGAAGGAGACGACGCCGCTCGAACCGTTCCACCTGTTGCGCGGGGAGATCAGGGAGATCTGGTAGAGCACGTCTCCCCTGCTGGGCAGCTCGCCTCCTCGATAGGCCGCGTTGACGCGCTCGGAGAACAGCGTGACCGCGTCGTAGGTGAGGATGAGGTTGTCGTCGGACTCCTTCGGATGTCCGCCGTCGAGCAGCTCATTGACGAAGCCGGTGGGCGCCGGTTTGCCGTCGCGCCACAGTTCGCGGCTCGCCAGCGCCGCGTAGTAGACCTGGACACGCGGCTGGCTGCCGATCTCGGCGCCGTTGTCGGCCACCACCTTGATGACGTCGTCGCTCGCGATGACCGTGACCTTCTCCTGCTCCCCGCCGCAGTCCTTGTCTTCGACGGACCGGAGAAAGTCGAGGAAGTCGGCCGCGCGCCCGGCGTAGAGGAGCAGGTTGGGCCGGCGGTCGCAGGCCTCGCTCACCGCCGTGTCCATCCCGGTGCCCCGGTTCCGGTACGCGACGCTTTTGCCGAGCCTGATCCCCGCCGCCCGGGCCTCGCTCTCGTAGTCTTTGGCGAGGTTGTTCGTGTAGTTGTCGTCGTCGGTCTGGTCCTGAACGACCACCGCGGACGGCTCGGACACATTGGCGAGGAGCCGCTCGCGGGCGAACTGGACGGCCAGCCGCGCCTCCCTCTTATTCGGCGGTCCCAGCCGGAACACGTACGGCGAGGGGTAGCGGGATCCGGTGGCGCCGTCCGGCACGTACCCGAGCCGGTCCGCCGTCGCGGTGGTGACCAGCATCGGGATCTTCGCCGTGTGCAGCGTCTCGATGGCGTCCTCGACGCCCTTGACACTGCGCTGGAAGCCGATCGCCCCGAGCACGTGCAGGTCTTCGTCCTCGTCCGCCATCTGGCTGACCAGCTCCGCCGTACGCTTCCCCTGGCCGAAGTTCACACCGGCGTTGGCCACGAGCACCTGGAGGCGGGGCGTGCTCGAGTGGCTGCGCTGGTACTCCTCCACGGCCGTCAGCTCCGCCCGGGCCCCGACGAACGCGCTGTCGTTTTCGTCCTCCGCGATGGAGTACTCGCCGAACAGCACCACGCTCACGTACGTCCCGGCCGCCCTGGCCCGGCTGTTGTTCTCGTCGATCTTTGCGATGAGATCCTTTATGGCCTTCGAGGGGAAGATCTCCTCCGGCGCCGGCCCATCGGCGTTCACCACCCCGACACACTCCTGGCCGACGCGCTCGGCCCACGACAGGCCGCCGCAGTGCGCGTCCCGGTCCCGCAAGACGTGGTACAGCAGAGACAACGGGATGAGCACCAGCAGCGCGATCACGCACCAGTAGCCGAGCGCCCGCATCCGGGGGGCGAGCAGACGCGGGTGGTAGTCGTCGTCCGGCGGCGTCTCGGGCGCGCCGACCATCAGCCACAGCGGTGGCACCCTCCGCCGCGCCGCCGTCCGCCACGCCGCCACGAGCGCGGGCAGGTCCGCCAGCGGGCCCGCGGTGACCTGGCGGCGGCCCGGCTCGAACGACTCGGGCACCGCGGCCAGCACCAGGAGCGGCGGCAGCAGGCCGGTCTCCTCGACCGTCTCCTCCAGCGTGCGCAGGAACCGCTCGTTGACGTCGCCGGGCCGGCGCGCGTCGAGAACGAGCATCGCGTACAGGCCGCGGCCCCAGCTCGGCCACGGGATCCACCACTTCTTGTACGCCTGGCGCAAGTCCTGGCACAGCGCGTGGACGAGCAGCCGCTCGGCCTCCTCCTCGCTCGCGTTGGCGATGCGCAGCGCGTACTTCAGCAGGCGTTCGAAGCGCTTCCTGGTCAGGTATGGCTGCTTCCTGAACCAGCCGTTGAAGAAGGACCCCCGGATCGACAGCACGCCCTGGGTAATCGTACCGACGACGGCGATGACCACACCCAGCGCCCACGGGACCACGTCGATCAGGTCGGAGGCGCCGCCCAGCGACCAGGCGATGATTGTGCCCACCGGCACCCAGGTGGTGGCTGCGCGGACGATGTAGTCCCCCGCGGTCCTGCCCCCCAGGTCGCCGCCGTACCTGGATTTGAGCCAGGGTTTGAGGCGCTCCTTGAACTCCTCCTGGCCCATACGCGGCTGGGGATCGGGCGGCCGGATCCGGCTGTCCACGCCGGCATGGTCCCCGGGAGGCGGCTCCTCGCGCTGACGCCGCGCCCACAGCACGAACTGGACGAGCGGGAACCGCGGCGGCGGCAGGAACGAGCCGCCGACCGGCTTGCCGAGCTCGCCCGCCAGCACCTCGATCAGCTCATACAGCGTGCCGTGCTCCCCCGCCCGGACCGTGGCCCGCGGGAGGCAGTCCTCGAAGGGCGCGGCGAGCCGCCTGGCCGTGTCGAACGCGCCGTCGCCGCGACCGGCGACGAGAACGAGGGGCAATGGACGATCGGATCGCCAGAAGACCGGCCTGCGAACCAATGCCTCGATGACGGAATGCTGATCGGCCACGCGAATGTCTCCCGGGGGCGGAGTTCCAGCCTTGAGGTGGTGCGTGATCTGTAATGCGTGATCTGTGGTGCGTGATCTTAAAGCGCGACCATGATGTCTCACCATCCGGACCCGGGTCTAGACCACCGGCAGCGCTCACTAGGCTTGAGCCGTGGCTGACATCGTGATTCCCGCTGACATCAAGCCCGCCGACGGCCGCTTCGGCTGCGGGCCCTCGAAGGTACGCCCAGAGCAGCTCGCCGCCCTGGCCGACGCAGGAGCGAAGGTGATGGGCACCTCCCACCGGCAGAAGCCGGTGAAGAACCTCGTCGCCCGCGTCCGCGCCGGGCTCACCGAACTGTTCTCCCTCCCCGAGGGGTACGAGGTCGTGCTGGGCAACGGCGGCACCACGGCGTTCTGGGAGATCGCGTCCTTCGGGCTGATCCGGGAGAAGTCGCAGCACCTGCACTTCGGGGAGTTCTCGTCGAAGTTCGCCACGGTCGCGAAGAAGGCGCCCTGGCTCGCCGAGCCCACGGTCATCAAGTCGGAGCCGGGCAGCCACCCGCAGCCCGTCGCCGAGGAGGGCGTGGACGTCTACGCGCTCACCCACAACGAGACCTCCACCGGTGTCGCCATGCCGATCAAGCGCGTGGTGGACGACGAGTCGCTCGTCCTGGTGGACGCCACCAGCGGCGCCGGCGGCCTGCCGGTCTCCGCCGAGGAGTTCGACGTCTACTACTTCGCCCCGCAGAAGAGCTTCGCCTCCGACGGCGGCCTGTGGATCGCGCTGTTCTCGCCGAAGGCGCTGGCCCGGGTGACGGAGATCGCCGAGAGCGGCCGGTTCGTCCCCGAGTTCTTCAGCCTGCCGACGGCCATCGACAACTCGAGGAAGGACCAGACGTACAACACCCCGGCGGTCGCCACGCTGTTCCTGCTGGCCGAGCAGATCGACTGGATGAACGCCCAGGGCGGTCTCGCCTGGACCACCGCCCGGTCGGCCGACTCCGCCTCGCGCCTGTACACCTGGGCCGAGAAGTCCTCGTACGCCAGGCCGTTCGTCGCCGACCCGGCGCAGCGCTCCAACGTCGTCGGGACCATCGACTTCGACGACGCCGTGGACGCCGCCGCGGTCGCGAAGGTGCTGCGGGCCAACGGCATCGTGGACACCGAGCCCTACCGCAAGCTCGGCCGCAACCAGCTGCGGATCGCGATGTTCCCGTCGATCGACCCCGCCGACATCGAGGCGCTGACCACCTGCATCGACTACGTGGTCGAGCGTCTCTGACGGCTTGCCCCGGCGGCCGCCCCGCTGCGGCGGCCGCCGCTTGCGCCGCGGTCCTCCGGATCGCCGGGCTCCCGCGGCGTCGTCCGGCGCCGGCGGTCTGCGGCCGCCGGCGTTTTCTTCTCCCGGCTCCGTACGGCGTGGCGCGCCGGGCCGCCACGTACGGCGCGGGGGTTGGGCGCGACGACCGGGCCGCCCGGTGCTCCGGTGCCGGCCGTCGAGGTTGTCGGGTCCCACGGCCGAGATCGTCAGGTCGTGCGGCGGCGCAGCAGCCAGGCCGCGATCACGCCGCCGATGAGGCCGAACAGGTGGCCCTGCCAGGAGACACCCGGTTGCGTGGGCAGGGCTCCCCACAGGATCGAGTAGTACAGCACGGCGACCACGACGCCGAGCACGATGTCGAGGGCCCGGCGGTCGAACGCCCCCCGCGCCACGACATAACCGAAATATCCGAAGACGAGGCCGCTTGCGCCGATCGTCAGCGTGTGGGGCGGGCTGGTGAACCACACGCCCAGGCCGCTGACCACAATGATGACCAGGCTCGCCCCGAGGAACCTGCCGATCCCCCGGATCGCCGCCAGGAACCCCAGGATCAGCAGCGGCAGCGAGTTCGCCATCAGATGGCCGAATCCGGCGTGCAGGAACGGCGCGAACAAGATGCCGGGCAGGCCGTCCGGCTCGTGGGCGATGATGCCGTACCTGTCGAGCCGTCCGTTCTCCATGTAGTCGACGACCTCGATCGTCCACATCACGCAGACGAGCGCGATCATCAGGATCGCACTGCCGAGGGCGCCGGTGAGCAGCGTGGACGTCCGCTGCCGTATCGACCGGCCCGACGCGGGCAGTCCCGGCCCGTAATCATTCATGTCTTTACCGTATGCACTTGCACTTCCGAACGAGCGGACTACGCGAAACCCACCGGGGCGGATTGCCGAGGTGAAAGCCGATCAAGAGCCGCCGTTGCAGGCGGACAAGCGGTACCGCTCGTACTCATTCACGGACCCATGCCCCCGCTGGGCCTCTTCAAAAGCGTGGAACCACCCGGATCGCGTGCATACTTTCGGCCGGGTCAGCGCAGCCGGGGACTCACGTGCAAGCCGAGCAGCGCGAGCAGATCCTCAATCATGTCTTCGAAGAGAGGCTCCGGATCCTCGAAGGCGAACCCGAGGTGCCCGTGCACCGCCATGCTGAGCAGGCCGTAGATCTGCCGCCAGCAGGTGATCATCAGGTAGGCGACCCCCAGGGGGAGGTCCGGGTTCATCGCGTCGCGGTATGCCGCGAGTTGCGGGCGAAGCTCGGGCGCGATCTGCTCATCCCGGCGAAATTCGAGCCGGCCGCTACGCGTCAGTTCGAGGAAGAGTTCGCCGTACACTCCGCCGAGCGTGATCGGAATGACCTTCGCAACCTCAGCCTCAGACTCGGCCATGCGGTAGGAGGCTCCCATCAGCAGGTTGAACCCCGCACGGTTGGCGACCGACCAGGCCATCACCGCGCGGGTGGCGGCGTGGAGCTTGGCGCTGATGTCGTCCGGATCCTGCCGTTGCACAGCCTCATGAGTCATGGCCACCAGCTCGTCGGCGAGATCGTCGTAGACGGCCTTGACCAACCCTCGCTTGCCGTCGAAATAGCGGTACAGCGCGGGAGGGGTCACCCCGACCATCTGGGCGACGGCCGTGAGCGTCAGACCCTCGACCCCCTCGGAGGCGATGAGCTCGCGGGCAACCTCCTTGACGTCCCTGATGAGTTGTTCTCGCAAGGTTTCCCGGCGGGAGGCCCGTCGCTTCTCTGTCTCTTGACTCGAACGTGCGGCCACGCGTCGCCCTTCCGGCGGTCCGATTCGCCCTATACGTGGGCGACAAATTACTCCGTCCCGACAGTTCCGCTTGCACTAACGGCGCTTCATAGAGTTAATGGTATTCACGGGTTGCCGTTCTTGAGGACGCGTCGGCAATGCCGCATTCCCCCCTGGCGGCCACCAACTCTAGTGCATTGTGCACAACACATATTAGGTGCTGATTTTTGTCCGTTTTTGCCCTGATGTCGGCGGCAGTGGGGAGGGTTGCTTGCCAGCGGATTCATCAGCGGGCCACACAGGGCGTGATCTGGTGATCGCCACGATCCCCGGGGTGCAGCGCTTCGTGGCCGAATCCCGGCGTACGGCCGATCTGTTCGCCTCGAGCAGCATCATCTCGGAGCTGGCCGGCGCGATGGTCGGGGCGGTCACCGAACCGGCGGAGCTGGTGCTACCGGGCAGACCCGACATGGGGGCACCGAATCGGGTGGTCGCGCTCGCGAGCAGGGGCGAAGGACGCGCCCTGGCACAGGCGATGGCCGGCGCCGTACGGGGCAAGTGGGCGCAGATCCGGGCCGGATCGAAGGTGGAGGAGGAGACCCCCGGCTTCCCTGCGGTGCAGTGGGTCGTCGTGCCGCCGTGTGAGGGGGGCTACGAAGCACAGTTCGAGCGGGCGCAGGAACTCCTGCGCGAGCGGAAGCGGGTTCGGGATTTCGTCTTCCCGCCGGCCGTCCAGGAGCGGGTCTGCACGCTGACCGGGCGGTGGCCCGCATCTCGCGATGCGCAGATAAAGGGCGTCGTCAGACGGGGTGAGCACCTGTCGGCGGTGGGGCGGATCAAACGCGGCGTGAGGGGCGAGTTCCCATCGACCTGGTCGATCGCGCTGGCTCCCTACAAGGCGGACATCATCGAGGTGGCCGAAACCGACGAGGCGATATGGACGGCGCTCGACAACCTTCGTGAGTCGATTTCCTCCCTCGCCGATGACGCACTCCCTCGCCTCCGCAAGGGACTGGAGAACGACCTTCTGACCTGGTTCGACGGACTTGAGGGTTCTTGGTGCGTACCGGAATCCTGGGACCCGCGGGTGATACGCAGAGAAAACGATCTGCCGGAGCAGCCGGATCGCGACACCTGCGCGTACGGCAGGCAGTCGGCCAGCGACCTCCGAGAGGCCGCGCAGGCGGCGGGCACGCGGTTCACGCCGTTCCTGGCGGTGCTGGCGCAGGACGCCGACAGGCTGGGGGAGTCGCTGAGCGACCCCACACGGGCGAACGGGCCGATGCGGGAATGGCACGGCCGAATCTCGGAGGCGCTCGGCAGGGTCGGGCCGCGTCAGCGCGAGGCGATCGAATCAGGCCTCGGCCGGGTCGTCTACTCAGGCGGAGACGATCTTCTCGCGCTCGTCCCCGCCGCGACGGCGACCATGATCGCTCGCCAGTCGTACGACGCCTTCCAGGAGGAGATGGCGAAGGAGCTGCCGGACGCCACGATCAGTACGGCACTGGTGTTCTTCCACGCCTCGTGGCCGTTGCAGTCCGCGGTCGCCGCCGCGCAGGAACTGCTCGAGCAGGCCAAGAACCGGTCCCGCCCGGGGCTGGCGATCGCGGTGCAGTATCGCGGCGGGGAGCGTGCCAGGTGGGTGACGCCCTGGCTCGCGGCCGACCGTACGCACATCCTCCACCACTTGGAAGAGCTGGTGCGCGCCATGACGGCGGCACAAGGGCTGTCCAAGCGGCTGGCCATCGGCCTGGAGGCCGACGCCGACGAGCTGGCGACGCTGACACCCGCCTGGCTGCGCATGGAGCTGCGCCGGCGCGCGGTGCGGCACGGCATGCCGGAGACGGCGGGCACGGCGTTGAGCGAGCTGTGCGCTCCCGACGGCGGTCGCACCGCCGTCCCGGTGGATGCCCTGCTGGTGGCCCGGTTCCTGGCGAGTGGAGATCTGGCCTGATGCGACAGACGTGGGTGGCCCTGGAACCGCTGGACACGATCGCGATCCGCGACGGGCGGGCGTTCGACGCCGGGACGCATTCCCAGGCGCACACCGTTCCGCCGAGCCCGGCCACGACGGCGGGGGCGATCGGTGCGGCGTACGGCGCGGCGGCCGGGGCGGGCAGACGCGACCCGGCATCGCGGGGCCGGGATTTGCCCGAGCGGATCCACGGCCCCTTCATCGCCCGCCGCGAGGGCGGCGGATGGCGTACGTGCTGGCCCGTACCGCGGGACATCGTGCGGGTCGGCTCGGTGATGATGCGGCTTCGCCCTTCGCTTTTGAACGAGGGTGAGTCGACCGATCTCGGCCTGCCGATGGTCCTGACCGACGACGACGCGGGCGGCGAGCCCGTGGAGGGCTGGTGGGGCGCCGATGAGCTCGGCGACTACCTGAGCGAGGGCGTGGTCAGCGCTGACCTGGAAGACTTCTGGGATTCGCCCGGCAACCCCGGACCGTGGTGGCCCGAGCGCCGGGTCGGGCTGGCCCGCACTGAAGAGCGGACTGCGGCCGAGGGCATGCTGTACGCCTCGCAGCACCTGCGGCTGGCGCGCGATCACGCGCTCGTGGTGCGTTGCCTGGGCGGGCCGGAGCGCGAGCTGCCCCGCATGGTGAACCTCGGCGGCCGGGGACGACGCGCCCAGCTCATCCCCGCGACCCAGGTCGCCTTTCCCGAGCGGGTGCCCGACTTCCCCGGCGGCAGGCTGCTGCTCTATCTCGCCACGCCCGCGGTGTTTCCCGGCGGCACGTGGCACCCCGACCTGTCGCGGTGGCCCGGGACGCAGTTGATCGCCGCCGCGGTCGGCAACCCCCAGGTGGTCACCACCGCGATCCCCGACCGGGGAGTGGTCGGCGGAGGGCTGCTGATGTGGGCGGTTCCCCCGGGGAGCGTCTACTACCTGAAGTTTCCCAATGCTCAGACGGCCGCCGAGGCGGCCGAGGAGCTGCTCGACAACTCATTGGTTCAAGCGGAGGACTGGTTGCGTACGGCGGGATTCGGGTTCGCCCTCACCGGGAGGTGGGAGGAATGAGCGGGCGAAGCGTGCCCATCGATGAGCACAGTGCGCTTCGCGAGGTGCTGACCTGCATACCTCCGGCACGACCGGACTCCGAGCGGTCGAGTGCGGGGAAGGCATGACCAAGACCGCCGTGCTGTTCCTGTACGCCGAGACTCCGGTGCACGCGGGGGCCGACACCGGCTCGGGCGCGCTGGACCTGCCCATTCAGCGGGAGGTGGCCACCGGGCTGCCCATCATCAAGGGCGAAAGCCTCAAGGGCGCGCTGCGTGAACGGTTCCGGCCACTCGACAAAGACGACAATGAGGCGTTGGCCACCTGGCGGCGGGTGTTCGGCCAGGAGCTGACCCCCGAGGGCGGGGAGACCCGGCCGGGGTCGCTGCGCGTGCACGAGGCGCAACTGGTCGCCATCCCCGCGCCCACCATGGAGGGCACGTTCATGTGGGTCACCTCGCCGCTCGCCTGCGCGCGGCTGGCCCGCAAAGCCAAGCTGGCCGGTCTGGAGCTGCCGGAGTTACCGGCCGGCCAGACATGCGTGGGCAGCGAAAAACGCGGCGAACTGGTGGTCGGGCCGTACGTCGTGGACTTCCGGCCGGCGGATCCCGAGGTCGGCGCCCGGCAGATCGCCCAGGTCCAGGCATGGGCGCAGAAGGTGGCCGAGATCGCGTTGCCGGATACCGGTGACGACTACTTCCGGGCCAAGTTCACCCGTGACCTGTTGCGCTGCTCCGACGAGCTGCTCGCGGCGATCAGCAGGGAGTGTGCCCCGGTGCACGCCCGGGTGCAGCTCGGCAAGAAGATTGACGACAAACCCGCCAAAATGGTGCAGAACGGTCCCTTCTACAGCGAATATCTGCCCGGCGAGACCCTCCTCGCCGCGCTGGTCGAGGGCAAAGACACAGATTTCGAGCTGCTCAAAGAGCTGAACGACAAAGTGCTGCGCGTCGGCGGCGACGAGACCATCGGCAAGGGCCTGATGTGGTGCCGGCTGTGGAGGGCCGATGCTGCGCAGGGCTGACCACGACCTCGCCGCCGAGGCGATGCGGGCGCTGGACAGGATCAAAGAGGTCTTCCCCTCGGGGGTGGTGCCGCCCGAGGTGCTCACCCGGGTGATGGGGCTGCCGCCGATGCTGCGCGTCAGCGGCGTGCTGCCGGTGCTGGTTTTCTACGCGGCCAAGGGCCGGGGCACCCGCAAAGTCGAGCAGGCGTACGACATCGTGGGCAGCCAGCTCCGCGCGCAGGTCACCAGTGTCCTCGGGTGGACGGAGCAGGGCACGCCATCGCTGGATCTGGACTTCCTGAAACGGCTCACCGACCACCTGCGCCGTGACCCGGTGACAACGGCCCGCGTCACCGTACGGCTGGAGGAGTTCAGCATGTGGCTGCGACGGCTGGCGGAGGCGCTGGAGAAGGAACAGGAGCTGGCGAAGGCCGCGAGGAAGACCGACGCGGACGGCGAGCAGGACGGGAGCGCCGATGTCTGACCTGGTCGTCGGCCCGTTGAGCGCGTTCGCCTCGAGCGCGTCCTGGCGGCCGCAGCCCGACGACCCGCGCTTCGCGATGGTGAACGCCCGGCTTCTCCTGTATCGCAGCGCGGTGCTGGGCGGCGACGACAGTGACGATCCGGTCCTGAGGGCGGCCGCCGTGTCCCGGCTCGGGCAGCGCAACGCGAAGCTTCTCGAGGCCGTCACCGCGCGGCGGGCCGCCGCCATGCGGGCGCTCGGCAACGTGAGAACGCTCGTACTGCGGATCGAGGGTGCGGTCGTCACCGGCACCGGCGCGGGCGCCATCCGGGATGTCGGCATCGAGCTCCACGGCACGTACGGCTGGCCGATCCTGCCCGGCAGCTCGCTCAAGGGCGTCGCCCGGGAGTACGCCCGCCAGATCGGCACCCCCTATACGGAAATCTTCGGCTCTGCGCCGGAGGAAGAACCACAGCTCCCCGGATCGGTGACGTTCTTCGACGCGCTGCCCTCCGCGGCGGGGGTCGAGGTGGCCGTGCACACGATGACACCGCACACCCGCGGCTATCGGAGCGCGGTCGACGCCGGCCAAGGGCCGGCCGCGCCCGGCGAGCACATCAACCCCATCCCCATCAACTTCCTGGTAGCCGCCGGCGGCACCTTCGTCGCGCACCTCAGCGGGCCGCCCGAAGACGTCGAGATCGCGGCCGGGCTGCTGAGTAAGGCCGTTTACGACCTGGGCGTCGGCGCCAAGACCGCGGCGGGCTACGGATACCTGACGGAGCAGCGATGACGATCTACGTGGTGCCCTGCGGAGTCTCCGTACTCAACGAATTGGAAAATCCGCTCTCCGAGCACCGCCCACGCGGCTGGAAGGCCGACGCCTTCGGAAAACGGAAGACAGGCTGGATCGGCAAGACAATCCTGCCCAGCGGCCATGAGCACCGCATCGCCGACGACCAGGTCATCGGCGCGTGGACCGAGTCGGGCCTGGCCGGCCCGATGTTGTGCGAGTGGACCTCGATGGTCAGCGCCGAGACGCATACGCTCGCCAAGCGAGCCGGTCTGCCGATGGAGCTCGTCTCGGCTCTACGCGCCGTGCTGGACAGGGGCGACCGGGTAGTTTTGCTCGCTTCCGACACCGGCGAAGGCATCACCGCCGCACTCTGCGTGGCCTTCATGATGACGGCAGGCGAACTCGACCGGGTGAGCTTCGTGTCCACGCCAGCCGATGAGGCCAAGGACGCGCGCTTCGCGGGCCGGCTGCATCCCCAAAAGGTCACTGTCGTCCGCGTCACCGGCCTCAACCCCCGCGACGGCGGCATCTCGAAAGCCGTCGCGGGAATCGGCCGGGTGCTGCGATGTGCGTATGACCTGCAGGAGCGCTTGGAAGTTCATCTGACCGGCGGATTCAAGGCCACCCTGCTGCACACGCTCGCCATGACCGAGGTCGTGCACTCGATCTCACCGGTGGACAAGACCGAAGAAGCGGGCAATCCGATCGACTGGACAACCGCGTGGTACCTCGTCGATGAGGAGGAGGCCGCGCCCATGCAGATCGGGTTGCGCCGCTTCTCCTACGACGAGATCGACAGCATGCGCGCCGAACTGTCAGCGGTGGCGCATGGCGATCATCCGGAACCCCCGGTCGCGTTCAAGAACATCGCATGGGAAGAACATGGGCAAAAAGCGGAGCTGAACGACTTCGGCAGAGGCTATCTCGCGGTTCTCGGCCAAGAGGACCCGCACCGGCGATGACTGGTCACCTGCTTGGCGAGCTCGTCGGGCTGCCCGGCAGCAGCGAGGACGAGATCACCGAGATCGAACGCGAGATCACCGGAATCTCCGACAAACTACACATACACTGCCGATCTGCTATCGATAAAGCCTTCGAACAGCGCGATCCAGACAGCCGGATCGAGTCATGGCAGCAGTTCTTCATCGATCTGGCGAAGCTGCGCGCGGTTTCGGCGCACCGGGTCTGGTATCTGTTCGTCCATCACCCCGGGCAGATCGCCACCTCATTCCGCTTACGTAAGAGCAACGACTGGCCATTGCGCACGCTCGCCGAGCAGTACGAGGCGTGGTATCTGCTGGCCGTCAACAAGAACGTGCCGTACGTGGTGGAGCGCGATGCCGCCGACGGGGCGGCCTACCTCGCCCGCACCCGATGGCGGCTGCTGTCGGCGTTCTTCCGCCCGGAGTTCGGTTCATCCGGCCCCGAGCCTGATCGATTGATCAGTCCCAGGCAGCAGAAGACCGTGGGTCAATGGGCCGAACGAGCCCGCGCCGCCCGAGAGCAGTGGCTGAGCGTGCTCAGCGAGATCGACAGTCACCCGACCCTCAGGGACAGGATCGACTGCGAAGCCGAGGCGGTCCTCCTTGCTTCAATTGAAATCGATGCGAAAGTGCACGCGCGAGTCAGGTCGGATTCACCCACTGCACGACAGAAGGACGACAGGGGCGACCAAGCACGGCGAAACGGACCGCTTGGCGGACAGCCGAGTAACGCTCTCTCCGCCGACCCCGACCGTCGCGCCATCGCCGGCTACGTGGCAACGCAACTGCTGCTGCCGCGCTTCGCCTGGCACCGATCGTGGACTGTGGTCCGGCAACTCTGTGGTCGCCGGCTGCTCAACCATTGGATCGGCACGGCCGCGCTGTTCACCGTCGCACTGGTGACCTTCACTCTCACCGCCGCCGGCGTGCTGGACACCTGGGGATACACCACCGCCACCGCCATCGCCTTACTGGGGTACGGCTTGATCGCCGTCGGTGCCGCGCTAA
>JADGHC010000533.1 GCA_019689655.1 Microbispora sp. | reverse complement strand
CCCTGTAGGGGGGTATGGGCGGCGCAGTGGCGCGGGGGGGGGGGCGGGGCGGGGGATCCGCCGCCCCCGGCGGGCGGGGACGGCGGACCCGGGTTGCTGCTACTTCACGTAGATGTCGAGTGCCGACTGCTCGCCCTCGATCGGGTCGAACTTCACGCCGCCCAGACCCGAGCCGTACAGGCCGAAGTAGGTCTGGTAGAACTCGGGGACGATCGCCGCCTTGTCCATGATCTGGCGGTCGATCGCGGCCCACGCCTTACCCGCCTCCGCGGGGTCGGTGATCTTGTTGGCCTCGTCGATGGCCTTGTTGATCTCCGGGTCGTTCAGGTGCGTGTAGTTCGGCGCGTTGTCCGCGATCTGGCGGCCGTCGAACTGCGGCTGGATCGCGGTCGAGCCGGTCGGCCAGTCGGCCGCCCAGCCGCCCCAGTAGATGTCGTACTTGTTGTCCACCACGCCGATGGCGTCGTAGTACGTCGTCGGGTTGAGCGGCTTGGCCACCACGTTGAAGCCGGCCTTGGTGAGCGCCTCCTTGATGGCGACGGTCACCTTCTCCTGGGTCGGCGTCTGGTTGTAGGCGTAGACCACGGTCGGGTTCGGGTTGCCCGACTCGGCCAGCAGCTTCTTGGCCGCCTCGGGGTCGCCCTCGGGCTTTTGCAGCTTGCCGTACAGGTCGAAGGCCTCGTAGCCGAGGACCGTCGGGCTCAGCACGGTCGTGGCGATCTTGCCGGCCGAGATCTCACCACCCTCGAGCTGCTGGATCTGCTTGGACGGCCAGGCCGTGATGATCGCCTTGCGGACGTTGACGTCGGTGATCCGCGAGGTGTTGATGTTGTAGAAGGTCGTGAACGGCGTCAGGCCCTGCAGCGTCCGCTTCATCAGCTCGGGGTCGTTCAGCACCTCCTGGACGCGCTCGGGGGCGACCGGGTTGTGGAAGGTGAACGCCTGCTTGTCGTTGCCGGCGTCGGCCATGAAGCGCTCGGTGGACTGCTGCGACTGGACCCCGAACTCCATGTGGAACTTGTCCGGGTAGGCGTGCCGGATCGGGTCCGTGTTCGGGTCCCAGTACTCGTTGCGCTCCAGGTCCATCGACTTGTCCGTGATGTGGCTCACGATCTTGTACGGACCGGACGAGAACGGCTGCCTGTCGTACTTCTGCTTGGTGTCGTGCGCCTTGGGCACGGCGCCGTAGCCGGTCATGGCCACGGTGAAGTTGAAGTCGGGGTGCTCGCCGTTGAGGTGGAAGATCACCGTCTTGTCGTCCGGTGTCTCGATCGTGTCGAGCTCCTTGCCGTCGTACGGACCCTTGTACTGGTCGCGGAACGGCTTCTTCGGGTCCGGGACCAGCCAGGTCTCGGCGTAGTCCGGGCCCTCGGTGATGAAGTCGGCGAACAGGCGCTCGAAGCTGTACTTGATGTCAGCGGAGGTGATCGGCGAGCCGTCCTGCCACTTCAGGCCGTCCTTGAGCGTGAACTTCCAGGTCTTGCCGCCGTCGGTGGTGGTGCCGGGGTCGGTGGCCAGGTCGCCGACCAGCTTGATGTTGCCCGCATCGTCCTGCTTGTACGCGGTGAGCGTGCGGGTGAACAGCTTGGACACCGAGGAGTTGTAGTTGAGGTAGACGCGGCCCGGGTCCAGGTGGCTGAAGTCGTCACGGTCGATCATGTAGACCGTGCCGCCCTTCTTGGCCCCCGGAACCTCGGGGGCGGGCCCGGCGGAGTCCTGTGCGGTGCCGACCGAGATGGCGCTTACGGCCTTGTTCTCCGCCGGCTGCTGCGAGGTCTGCGCCGCGCCCTGGGGGGCCCCGCCGCCACCGCCCTTGGCGCAGCCGGCAAGGGCGAGCGCGCCCACCGCGAGCACGGCCGTCATCGAGGCGATCCGCCTGCTATGCGATCTCATGTGTCCTTCCTAATGGGGGAGAGCGCGTGTGGTCAGCGCTTGGTCCTGGGGTCGAAGGCGTCGCGGATGGAGTCCCCGAGCAGGTTGAACGCGACGACGAAGATCAGCATCGACACGCCCGGGAACAGGAGGTAGGTCACGTCGGAGTGGTAGACGTTCGCGCCCACCTGGAACATCCGGCCCCAGTCGGGGGTGGGCTCCGTCATGCCGACGCCGAGGAAGCCCAGCCCGGCCTCCGCGCCCACGTACAGCGGCAGGGCGAGCGTGGCCTGGATGATGATCGGGGTCCAGAGGTTGGGCAGCAGTTCCTTGAAGATGATCCGGACCGGCGACGCGCCGGTGACGCGGGCGGCCTCCACGAACTCGCGCGTCCGCAGCGATAGCACCTGCGAGCGCAGCAGCCGGGCGATCGTGGCCCAGCCCAGGACGGAGAGGACGACGCAGATGGACACGTACCGCAGCCAGACGGGCGTCTCCTCGTCGGGCAGCACGATCGCGGCCTCGACGACCGGAAGGAAGACGATCAGGAAGAGCTGCGAGGGGAAGGCGAGCAGCGTGTCGATGATCCGGCCGATCACGTAGTCGGTCTTGCCGCCGAGATAGCCCGAGGTGATGCCCATCACGATGCCGACCACCGTGGTGATCACGGTCACGACGACGGCGATGCTCAGCGAGGTGCGGATGCCGTACACGAGCTGCATGAACACGTCGCGGCCCAGGCCGGGCTCCAGGCCGAACCAGAACTCGCTGCTGATGCCGCCGTTGGGCAGGATCGGATAGCCGTACTGGTTGAGCAGGCCGGGCTGGTTCTGTCCGTACGTCGTGTACGGGTCCTTGCCGTACAGCGCGGAGATCACGGGAGCCAGCAGCGCGATCAGGAAGAAGAAGAGCACGATGATCGCCGAGACCACGCCTGTCTTGTCGCGCCTGAACCGGCGCCACATGAGCTGGCCGGGCGAGCGGCCGACGACGGCGGAACCGGACCCGGGCGAGTCCGCGGTGTCCGCGGGCTCCGCGGCGGTGTCGGTCGCGGTCGAGGAGGGGAACGTCATGGTGCGGTGCTCCCGGATGGACCATTAACGATCGGAAGAGATCCGACTATAGGGAACCCTGGCAACTTATTTTGCGGGGGTCAATCACTTGAGACGGATAGTTCGCGACTTGCTTGCTTCGTTGTGCAAAGTAAATCACCTTGTGTCCTGAGGCCGCATTGACCTCGGTATACGCGCTGCGGAAGACTGCTTATTACACAAATCCCTTTGTGTCACAGTTTTGTGACACAACCCGCACACGCTTGAGACCGAACGGCCCAGAAAGCGTGTGTTGCAGATCACCGCAATCCCCCGCTGGGGCAACGAGCCGGGCACGGCTAGACTTACCGGTAGCAGAGCAGCGTGCTCCGGGGTCGGTGTAATTCCGAACCGGCGGTGACACCCCTGCCCCCAGGGGTGAAGTCCGCGACCCGGCCGAAGCCATCGGCCGGTGGACCCGGTGAGAGTCCGGGACCGACGGTGAAAGTCCGGATGGGAGGAAGCGCGCGAACGGGCGGTCATGGTGCCGCCGGACGGCCGGAGGGCCGGACCGGCAGCGGCGCCGCCCGTGCCGGGGATGCGAGTGCGCATCCCGGAGCCCCGGGGCCCGCCATGACGACGGCGAGAGGACACCGGGGTGACGACCTCAGGGGACATCCTTCACATGCGGCGCGCGATCGCGCTCGCCGCTCGGGGCCTGGGCGGCACCAGCCCCAATCCCGTCGTCGGCTGCGTGATCCTCGACGCGTCCGGACAGGTCGCCGGGGAGGGCTTCCACGCCTACGCCGGCGGCCCGCACGCCGAGGTCGTGGCGCTCCGCGAGGCCGGCGAGCGGGCCAGGGGCGGCACCGCGTACGTGACGCTCGAGCCCTGCAACCACACCGGCAGGACCGGCCCCTGCACCGCCGCGCTCCTGGAGGCGGGCGTGGCCCGCGTCGTCGTCGCCGTCTCCGATCCCAACCCGAACGCCGCCGGCGGCGCCGCCGTATTGCGGCGGCACGGCGTCCGGGTGGACGAGGGCGTGCTGGCCGCCGAGGCCGAGGAGGTCAACGCCGCCTGGCTGACCTTCATGCGGGCCGGCAGGCCGCACGTCACCTGGAAGTTCGCCGCGACCGTGGACGGCCGCTCGGCGGCCGCGGACGGCACCAGCCAATGGATCACCTCGCCGGAGGCCCGGGCCGACGTCCACCGCCTGCGGGCCGCGAGCGACGCCGTGCTCGCCGGGATCGGCACCGTGCTCGCCGACGACCCCCGGCTCACCGCCCGCGTGCCCGATCCTCCGCGCGCCTCGCCCGTGCTGCGCGTGGTCGTGGACACGGGCGCCCGCACCCCGGCCGGCGCCCGCGTCCTGGACGGCGAGGCCCCGGCGCTGGTCGCCGTGGCCGAGGACGCCGCCGTCCCCGCCCACCTGGCCGGCC
>JADGHC010000532.1 GCA_019689655.1 Microbispora sp. | reverse complement strand
GAGCGGCGGATGCGCGAGTACGGCGTGCGCTGGTTCGAGGAGCCGGGGTCCTCCGACGACCTGGCCGGGCTGCGCCTGGTGCGCGAGCGGGCCGCCGCCGACGTCGCGGCCGGCGAGTACGGCGGCGACCTGGCCTACTTCACCCGGATGTGCGCGGCCGGCGCGGTCGACTGCCTGCAGATCGACGCCACCCGCTGCGGCGGCTACACGGGCTGGTCGGGCGCGGCCGCGATCGCCGCCGGGCACGGGCTCGAGGTGTCGGCGCACTGCGCGCCCAACCTGCACGCGCCGGTGGCCGCGGCGACGCCGAACCTGCGGCACATCGAGTGGTTCCACGACCACGTGCGCATCGAGGGAGAGCTGTTCGACGGCGCGGCCGACCCCGCGGGCGGCGCCGTACCCGCCCCGGAGGGGCCCGGCCACGGCATGACGCTGCGTGACGACGTGGCCGAGCGCTACCGCGTCGCCTAGGTGTTCTGTCCGTCCTCGCGGACGACCTCGCCGGGGTCCTTGTCGTCGCGCAGGCCCCGCCACGACGGATGGCGCAGCCGCCCGTCGCCCGTCCACTCGGCGAACTGCACCTCGCCGACCAGGACGGGGTCCACCCAGCGGCAGCCTTTGGCCTCCTCGTGGGTGATCCCCTCGAACGGGGGCGCGTCCCGCCGCAGCGGCGCCAGGCGCTCGCCCAGCCGCCGCAGCGCCTCGTCGGTGAACCCGGTGCCGACGCTGCCGGCGTACCGCAGGCGCCCGCCGTCGTTGACGCCCACCAGGAGCGCGCCGACCGTGTCCGCGCGGCGGCCCTCCCCGGGCCGCCAGCCGCCGACGACGACCTCCTGCGTACGCACGTTCTTGACCTTCACCCAGTCGGGGGAGCGGCGGCCGGGACGGTAGGGAGAGGCGAGCCGCTTGGCCACCACCCCCTCCAGGCCGAGCCGCCGGGAGTCGGCCAGCGCGTGCGCGCCGCCGCCGGTGTAGCAGGGCGGGACGGCCCAGTGGGGTCCGGCGTGGACGAGATCCTCCAGGCGGCGCCGCCGCTCGGCGTACGGCGTCGTGATCATGGTGGCGGCGTCGACGTGCAGCACGTCGAACAGCAGGTACGTCACGGGCGTGGTGCGCAGAAGCTGCCGGATCTTGAGCGGGTCGCGCTGGTGCATGCGCGGCTGCAGCGCCTCGAACGACGGCCTGCCCCGCGTGTCGAAGGCGACGATCTCCCCGTCGAGCACCGCCGCGTGGCCGCCCGTGGCGTCTGCCAGGCCGGCGAGCTCGGGGTAGGCGGCGGTGATGTCCTTGCCGTTGCGGGAGACCAGCCGCAGCGTGCCGCCCTCGACGTAACCGAGGGCGCGGACGCCGTCCCACTTCATCTCGTACGCGTAGTCGCCTTCGGGCTCGGGCAGCCGCCCGGGCCGGGCCAGCATCGGCGCGTACGCCGGAAGGGCCGCCATGCCCATCCTGGTACCCCCGCGGGCCCGGCGCGTACCGCCTGCGGGGGACGCCTAGGGGAGGATTTCCAGGCGGACGTCGAGGCCCTCGTAGAGATACGGGGTGGCGGTGATGATCCGCCAGCCGCGGCGGGTGGCGGAGACGGCCGCGTGGGCGGCCACCAGGACGTCGGGCAGGAGCGCGTCGGCGGCGGACGGCCGGTGGCGCCGCAGGCTCGCCATGATCGTCTGCGCGTACGGCCCGCTTTCGACGACGTCGTCGGGGGACAGCGCGCCGGTGACCACCATCGACATGCGCAGGAAGCGTTCGAGCCGGGGCTGGATGGGGCCCAGCGACAGCACCTGGACGGCGAGCGCGGGGATGAGGAGGGTGACGCCGTGCGCCGAGGACTGCCGCACGACGGCCCGGCCGTACATGCTCTTGCCCTCGATCAGGTGGACGACGGCGTCGAGGTCCAGTACGTGGCCGGACAGGACGCCGGCCGGTGGGACGGGGTCGCTCACGCGGCGTCCACGGTGGCGCCGCCGGTCACCAGCCGGGCCGCGCGGGCGCTGTCGTCATCGCTGATCCCGTCCTGCCAGCCCGGACCCCATAAGTCGGCCATGATGGCCAGGTCGCCCTGGATGCGCCGCCGCTCCCGCAGCGCTTCGGCGATGTAGGCCGATGCGTTGCCGGACGCCTGCGCCTCGTCGGCCAGTTCGTCCGGCAAAGAGATCGTAATCTTCTTGGTCATACTCGGGAGGCTACCCAGTCATACCGCCGGGGGTCCACCGGTTCGCGCGACAACGCCACGGGAGGCCGCTTCCCCCGCCGTGCGCAGCCGCCACGGGTACACCCTCAAGCGAAGGAGGTGGGGCGGATGCGGCTGGCGGGGGCACGGGTGCTCGTCACGGGCGCGTCGTCGGGCATCGGCGCCGCCACGGCGCTTGAGCTGTCGGCGCGCGGCGCGCATCTGGTGCTGTCCGGGCGCGACGAGGAGGCGCTGGCCGGGGTGGCCGCCCGGACAGGCGGCCGGCCCCTGCCCGCCGACCTGGCCGACGGCACCGTCGACCGGGCCGCCGACCTCGCCGTACGCGCCGGACCGGTGGACGTGCTGGTGGCGTGCGCGGGCGAGGGCTGGAGCGGGCCGCTCGCGCGGATGTCCGGCGGCACGGCCGAACGCCTGATCGCGGTCAACCTGACGGCGCACGTGCAGCTCACCCGGCTGCTGCTGCCCGGGATGCTGGAGCGCGGCCGGGGCCACCTCGTCTACATCGCCTCGATCGCCGGGGTGGTGGGCGTGCGCGAGGAGGCGGTGTACGCCGCCACCAAGGCGGGCCTGCTGGCCTTCGCCGAGAGCCTCCGCTACGAGGTGCCCGGGATCGGTGTGACGGCCGTGGTGCCCGGGGTGGTGGACACGCCGTTCTTCGCCCGGCGCGGCAGGCCGTACACGCGCCGCAGGCCCGCGCCCGTCCCGCCGGAGCGGGTGGCCCGCGCCGTCGCGGTGGCCGTGGAGCGCGATCACGCCGAGGTGTACGTGCCGGCCTGGCTGCGGCTGCCCGCCCGCGTGCACGGGGCCGCGCCCGGCGTGTTCCGCGTCCTCGCCCGCCGCTTCGGCCGCCCCTGAGCGAGCAGTCGACGTATCAGGCGCCGCGCAGCGCCCGCAGGGACTCGCGCAGCGAGCCGAGCGTGGCGAACACCGCCGTCGGCTCGTAGCCGCAGTGCGCCATGCAGTTGGCGCAGCGCGGGTCCCGCCCCCGGCCGTAGGCGCTCCAGTCGGTCTCCTCGACCAGCTCCCGGTAGGTCTTGGCGTACCCGTCGGCCATCAGGTAGCAGGGCCGCTGCCAGCCGAACACCGAGTACGACGGGATCGCCCAGGCCGTGCAGGGGAAGTCGACCTTGCCCTCCAGGAAGTCGAGGAACAGCGGCGAGTGGTTGAACCGCCAGCGCCTGCGGTTGCCGCCCGCGAACGCGGCGCGGAACAGTTCCCGCGTCTGCCGCACGCCCAGGAAGCAGTCCTGGTCGGGTGCCTTCTCGTACGCGTACCCCGGCGAGATCATCATCTGGTCCACGCACAGCTCGTCGTTGAGGAAGTCGAGCACCTCGATCACCGTGCGCGGGCTGTCCCCGGCGAAGAACGTCGTGTTGGTGGTGACGCGGAAACCGCGCCGCCGGCACTCGCGCACCGCCGCGACCGCCTCGTCGAACACGCCCTCCTTGCACACCGACGCGTCGTGCCGCTCGCGCAGGCCGTCGATGTGGATCGCCCAGGCGAAGTACGGCGAGGGCGTGAACAGGTCGATCTTGCGGGGGATCAGCAGCGCGTTGGTGCACAGGAAGACGTACTTCCTGCGCGCCACCAGCTCCGCGACCATCTCCCCGATCTGGGGGTGCATGAGCGGTTCCCCGCCCGCGATCGACACCATCGGGGCGCCGCACTCCTCGACCGCGGCCACCGCCTGCTCGACCGGCATGCGCTGCTTCAGCACACCGGCCGGGTGCTGGATTTTCCCGCAGCCCGCGCATTTCAGGTTGCAGGCGAACAACGGCTCGAGCTCGACCAGCAGCGGGAACTTCTCCCGCCGGCGCAGCCGCTGGGCCAGGATGTACGCGCCGACGCGCAGGCTCTGGCGTACGGGCATCGGCATCAGGGCCGCACCTCCTTCGGCAATGTGAACTCGACGTTCTCCTCGGCCACCCGCCGCTCCTCCACCTCCAGCGGACCCAGCCCGCCGAGGGCGGCCACGACGGCGTCCACCAGCGAGGCGGGCGTGGACGCCCCCGCCGTCAGCCCGACCGTCCGCGCCCCGCGCAGCCAGTCG
The DNA here is from genome assembly GCA_019689655.1 of Microbispora sp. Lineage (GTDB taxonomy): Bacteria > Actinomycetota > Actinomycetes > Streptosporangiales > Streptosporangiaceae > Microbispora. The sequence goes on along the minus strand of JADGHC010000532.1, from coordinate 107 downwards.
AGCGCGATGTCGCCGGGGCCGTCGACGAGATGGGCGACGGCCCCCTCCCGGGCGGCGACCTCGGTGAGGCGCATGGCGTTGGAGGAGTTCGCCGACCCGACGACCAG
>JADGHC010000531.1 GCA_019689655.1 Microbispora sp. | reverse complement strand
GCGTCGGGGGCGACCGCTCTGTACGCCGAACCCGGCACGGGGGCGTCCGCGCCCGCGCCTTCGGTGATCCCCCGGGGCACCGGCAGTGCCGACAGGGTGAGAGGATGAGCGCCGTGCAGGACGCGGTCGCCCGGCCGCGTGCGTCTCGGCCGAGGGAGAGTGCATGTTCCGCCACGTCGTGCTCATGAAGTGGACCGAGGACGCCACGGAGGAGCAGCGTGCCGAGGTGGCCAGGCGGCTGAGCGAGCTGCCGGATCTCATCCCCGAGCTGCGCGCTTACCAGTTCGGCGCGGACGCCGGCGTCAACCAGGGCAACTACTCCTTCGCCGTGGTCGCCGACTTCGACTCCCCCGAGGACTACATCGTCTACCGGGATCACCCGGCCCACCGTGCGGTGATCGACGAGTGCATCACGCCGATCCTCGCCGCCCGCGCGGCCGTGCAGTACGTCCTCTAGCACCGTTCACCGGGGGCCGGGCGAGCCCATCGCCCCGGGACGCCCGGCGGGTTCGCCGCCGACCGGGGCGCGGCCGGCGAACCCGGACTCCTGCTATGGCGAGGGCCACAAGTGCGAGCTGCCGGGGGGCGAGCCCGGCGAGGGTTCACTCCTGCGCGTGCAGTGATTCGACCGCTTTGACCAGGGGGGCGAGCTTGGGGTTCCGGGCGGCCTCGTCGAGGGCCTCCCGGAGGGCGGCGTCGTTCGTGGGCCGGGCCTCGGCGAGCAGCGCCAGGCCCGCCGGGCTGACGTCGGTGTAGATTCCGCGGCGGTCCGTGGGACACAGGTAGCGGGTGAGCAGCCCCCGCTCTTCGAGACGGGTCACCAGGCGGGTGGTCGCGCTCTGGCTGAGCACCACCGCGTCGGCGACCTGCTTCATCTGCAGATGACCACCGGGGCCGTCGTGCTGCCGGCTGAGCGTCTCCAGCAGGGAGTACTCCCGCACGCTCAGGCCGTGCTTGCTCTGCAGCGCGCGCTCGATGTGCGCCTCGATCTTCCCGTGCAGCAGGGAGAGCGCGCACCAGCCTTGCGCGAGCGCGGTGAGGCCGGGATCGGTGGCCGTCATCGACTCTCCCTCCGTACGCATGCCGACTGAGACGAGGATAACTCACCTTCGCAATAGCACGCGCTTGCAAGTATAAGGCGTCTGCAACTATTGTCAGCGCTCGTTACTTGCACATGCAATCGTTCAAGGACGTGCTCATGCCTCTCGCACTTGTGGCCCTCGCCATAGGGGCCTTCGGGATCGGGACCACCGAGTTCGTGATCACGGGGTTGCTTCCGCAGGTGGCGGCCGAGCTCGGGGTCTCGATCCCGACCGCCGGCCTGCTCGTCACGGGGTACGCCCTGGGTGTGGTCGTCGGCGCTCCGCTGATGACCGTGCTGGGCACCGCGATGTCCCGCAAGCGCATGCTGATGCTGCTCATGGCGCTGTTCATCGCCGGCAACCTGCTCTCGGCCCTCGCGCCGAGCTTCGGGATCATGATGGCCGGCCGTGTGATCGCCTCACTGGCGCACGGCGCGTTCTTCGGCATCGGCTCCGTCGTCGCCGCCGAACTGGTCGCCCCGCACCGGAAGGCCGGCGCGATCGCCTTGATGTTCACCGGCCTGACCGTGGCCAACGTCGTCGGCGTGCCGCTGGGCACGCTGCTCGGTCAGGTCGCCGGCTGGCGGACCACCTTCGCCGTCGTCGCCGGGCTGGGTGTCGTCGGCCTGCTCGGCGTCGCCACGCTCGTACCCGAGATGCCGCGGCCCGAGGGCGTGCACCTGCGCCACGAGGTGGCGGCGCTCCGTAACGTCCAGGTGATGCTGGCGATGGGGATGACCGTGCTCGGGTTCGGCGGCGTCTTCGCGGCCATCACCTACATCGCGCCGATGATGATCAAGGTCACGGGCTACTCCGAAGGGGCGGTGAGCTGGCTCCTGGTCCTCTTCGGCCTCGGCATGGTCGCGGGCAACCTCGTCGGGGGAAGGTTCGCCGACCGCGCGCTGATGCCCATGCTGTACGTCTCGCTGGGCGGCCTCGCGCTCGTCCTGGCCGCCTTCACGCTGACCGCGCACAACAAGATCCTCGCAGCGGTGACCGTCGCCCTCGTCGGGGCGCTCGGCTTCGCCACCGTGCCGCCGCTGCAAAAGCGCGTGCTCGACCTGGCGCACGGCGCGCCGACCCTGGCCTCGGCCGTCAACATCGGCGCCTTCAACCTCGGCAACGCCCTGAGCGCCTGGCTCGGCGGCCTGGTCATCGCGGCTGGCCTGGGATTCACCGCGCCCAACTGGGTGGGCGCCCTGCTCACCGCCTCCGCGCTCGGGCTCGCGGTCCTGTCGGCCGCGCTCGAACGCCGCTCCGCCGTGGTCGCGGCCGTCTGACCGCCGGCTCCCGCACGGACATGCCGGCGCGGACACACCGGGTGGAGGACGAGGGGTGGCGTCCTTCGTCCCTCCACCCGGGTACGTGTGCTGCCGGACGATCACCGATGCCAGGCGGTGACGGGCCGGTTGTGTGCCGCGTACTGGAATCTCATTCCGTCGCACACTTTCATCCCCCGCTCCGTGCGGGATCAAGGCCGCGCCTGATAACGATTCAGATACGCGAAGCTGGTTCACAAATGTGAATCGCCTGTGACCTGCGTCACGGCCTCGATTCCGTCCTCCGTACGCCCATGACCTGCGGACCCCGCCATTGACGGCCGCCGGGAATCGGGCGATCGTTACGAGGCCAGGCGGTTGTCGGACCGGGTGCCGCCGTTCACCCGGAGGTACGACGCGCGTGAACCATTTGGACTGGTACGTACTCGGCGCCTATTTCGTCGTCATGGTGGCGATCGGCGTCTACTCGCACCGCCGTATCGGCAACATCAGCGACTTCTTCACCGCCGGCGGCAAGATGCCCTGGTGGCTGGCCGGCATCTCGCACCATATGTCCGGTTATAGCGCCGTCATGTTCACCGGGTACGCCGGCCTCGCCTACCTCTACGGCTTCACCTCGTACTTCACGTGGGCGTTCCCGATCGCGGTCGGCATCGCGATCGGCTCGGTACTGTTCGCGCCACGGCTGAACCGCATCCGGTCGAAGCTCGCGGTCAGCTCCCCGCTGGAGTTCCTCGCCAAGCGGTACAACGTGCCGACGCAGCAGGCGCTCGCCTGGTCCGGCGGCCTGCTGAAGATCGTGGACGTGGGTGCCAAGTGGGCCGCGATCGCCACGCTGCTGTCGACGTTCACCGGTCTGTCGCTCAACCAGGGCATCTTCATCACCGGCGTCGTCACCGCCGTCTACTGCACGGTCGGGGGCCTGTGGGCCGACGCGCTCACCGACTTCGGGCAGTTCGTCATCCAGCTTCTCGCCGGCGTCGTGATGCTCGTCGCCGTCCTGGTCAAGCTCGGCGGCATCGGCGCGGTGGCCGACATGTGGGACAAGCTGCCGCCCGATCACGCGCACCCGCTCAACGGCCCGTACACGATGACGTTCCTGCTCGCGTTCCTGTTCATCAAGACGTTCGAGTACAACGGCGGCATGTGGAACCAGGCCCAGCGGTACATGGCCGCGCCGAGCGCGGCGCAGGCGGCCCGCGGCGCCCGGCTGTCTGCCGTGCTGTGGGCGATCTGGCCGCTGCTGCTGTTCTTCCCGATGTGGGCCGCGCCGCTGCTGGTCCACGCCACCAAGCCGGACGCGAGCGACTCGTACGCGCTGCTGACCACCCAGCTCATCCCGCACGGGCTGCTCGGCCTGGTGGTCGCCGGCTTCTTCTCGCACACGATGGCGATGGCCTCCTCCGACGCCAACGCGATCGCCTCGGTCTTCACCCGCGACGTGATCCCGGTGCTGTCCCGCGCGGCGCGGGCCTGGGACACCCGGGCCGGCCTGATCGCGGCCCGGGTGACCACGGTGGCGTTCATCGCGCTGTCGATGGCCGTGGCCACCCAGGTCAACAGCCCGGTGCTGAAGGACATCATCACCGTCGTCATCAAGTGGGTGGCCGGGCTCATCGGCCCGATCTCGATCCCGCTGCTGCTCGGCATGCTGCCGCTGTTCCGCCGGTCCGGCCCGACGGCGGCGCTGATCTCGTGGGCGGCGGGCCTGTTCGTCTTCTGGCTGACCAACTACGGCATCAGCGGCGTGTCGACCGCGGTGGCGACGGCCGCGCCGGTGGCCACCTCGCTCGTGCTGTTCACGATCATCGGGCTCATCCGCCCGGAGAACACCCCCGATCGCGAGGAGCTGCTCCGGGCCGTCAACACCGACGACGACAGCGCCGCCCGCCCGCTGCCGGCGTCCGCCTGACCGGCCGGGGATCGCCGAAGACGCGGTACGGCCGCCGCCCCGGAGCGGGGGCGGCGGCCCTAACCGACCAACAGCGGATCAGAACCAGTATCATATACA
>JADGHC010000530.1 GCA_019689655.1 Microbispora sp. | reverse complement strand
CTAGGCGATGCTCTGAACGGCACACTCACGGTCCACGGTTATGCCAGATCGCCCGCTTACGACACCCGGTGACCCCCGTCCTCCCGGCGGGATACCCCGAGCGGGGATCGCCCAGCCATGAAATGGCCGGCACGTACGGGAAACGCAGGACCGTATGGCGGCGGCGAGAGCAGACTGACCGTCATGGACTGGCACCCCTACGCGCAGGCGCTCGCCGGCCGCGTCACCCACCCGGGATCGCGATGGCGCGACGCCATCGCCGGCACGCCCCGCCACCTGTTCGTGCCCGCCTGGTGGACGCCGTCCGGCGGACACTGGGAGGTACGGCACGGGCCGTCCGACGAGGCGGCCTGGCTGGAGGCGGCATACCGTGACCGGACGCTCGTCACGAAGATCGGCACCCTGCACGCCGATCATGCCACGGCGGCCGACGAGCCCACCGGCCGGCCTACGTCGTCGTCCACGCTGCCGGGGCTGGTGCTGCAGATGTACCGGCACGCCCGCATCGGGCAGAAACACGCCGTGCTCGACGTCGGCACCGGCTCGGGGTACGGTGCGGCGGTGCTGTGCCACCTTCTCGGTGATGAGCAGGTCACCACGATCGACGTGGACGATTATGTGACCACGGCGGCCGCACGCCGGCTGGCCGACATCGGCTACCACCCGCGGGTGGCGACCATCGACGCCACCGGGCACATCCCATGGACGTTCGACCGGATCGTGGCGACGGTGTCGGTGCGGCCCATCCCGCCGTCGTGGCTGGCCTCGCTCAATCCCGGTGGCCGCCTCACGACGACCATCTCGGGTACGTCGCTCATCGTGTCGGCGACGAAGACGCAGGACGGCGGCGCGGTCGGGGCCGTCGAGCGGGACTGGGCGATGTTCATGCGCACCAGGACCGGCGCCGACTACCCGCCGGGCCTGTCCGACCTGATGGAGACCGCCCGCACCGCGGTGGGCGAGGATGTCGGGATCGGCCGGTTCCCCGTCATCGACATCGAGGAGAACGCCTGGGAGCTGCGCTCCATGGTGGAGATCCTCGCCCCCGGCATCGAGCACGACTACCGGGAGACCGGTGACGCCCGGATCGCGCTCATGGTCCACGAGGACGGATCGTGGGCACGGGCCGAGCAGATCGGCGAGGAGCCGCCCACGGTGCACCAGGGCGGGCCGCGCCGCCTGTGGGACGTGCTCGACGAGGCTCGCGGCTACTGGCTTCGGCACGGCGCGCTGCCACTGTACGGCGCGAGCGTCACGATCACCCCAGATGGGGTGATCCACCTCCAGCGCGGGCGGTGGAAGGCCACCATCGCCTGAGCCGCCCCGCGTGCGCCGTACGCCGCGGTGGGGGCGGGAAACCCCGCCGGCCGATCCCGGTTCGTCTCCGGCGCCAAACGGCCGGGCGAGGTGTGCGGTACGCGTAAATCTCCTTTCTCCATTCGCGTTGTGAGAAGCTACGTCGTTAATCATGGCTGGGATATGGAAGTAGACGATGGGCGGGAAATCACCGCAGGAGCCGCCGCCGAGTGACGCCGAAACGGCCGAGTACATGCGCAAACTGGCCGAGCTATTCGTCGAGCACGCGCGAGAGGACGGATATTCCTTCGATTGGGACCCGGCGTTCATTCACCATCTCGACAACTACTGCACCGAGTTCGCGGCTTCCAAGCCGTCCTCGGAGGTCACCCACAGCGTCATCATGGCCGCGGGGGCATACCTCGGGGCACGGGGACCGCTTGGGCGCGGCGGCGTCAGCCGTCACGTCCGGTGCGTAAGCGGTCGCAGGGAAAAGGGGCCGGACTTCCGGGGAAGGAGGAAGTCCGACCCCTCGGTGGAGCGACGCGTGAACGCCGGGTGACCGGCCGGGACGCTCAGGGCGTGAAGATCTCCTGCACCTTGACGATCTTGCCTCGGTAGACCGTGATGAGCGCCGGATAGTGGCCGGCCTTCATCCGGGAGATCAGCACGCCGCGGGGGCACCGCTTCGATCCGAGGCTGGCTGTCTTGACCGTCACCGTGACGCCCTTGCATCCGGTGGCGCTGTAGAACACGACGTTCTTCGCCACGCGAGAGGCGTAGGACTTGCCGGCGCCCTGGAAGTATCCCTCGGTGTGGCCGGTCTTGTCCTTCACCCACCTGATCGGCTCGTACACCGCCACCCCGGACCGGTAACGCGTGACCCAGCCCCGCAGGATGCCGTCATGCCGGGGCGTAAGACGCCTGAAGTTGTGGTGCGGGTCGCTCTGGAACGACGTGCCGAAGACCTTGGGCTTGGCGAACTTCGGCATGGCGGCGGCGTCGGCCGGAAGCGTCGCGGCGCAGATCAACGCGGTGGCCACGGCGGTGGGGGCGACAACGCGGAGTGCGCTAATCAGCTTCATGTCCTGTTGGAGTCCCAATAGTGCGGAAAGGTTCGCGGGAACCCGGCTGAATTTCCCGGCCGGTCGGCGCCCGGCACCGGCCGGGCCCTGAGCGACCGGCGCCCCGATCGCCCCGCGCCGATCACGACCGCTGCCCGACCAGCCGGAGCACCGCACCGCCGGGGACGTACGGATGACCGGCCCGAGGCGCGTCGCCGTACGGCGGGGCGGTGAGCCGGCGAGAGAGCCGGGGCATGGGCCCGGGCGCCGGCTGGCCGCGAGGCCGCGAGGCCGCGATGAAACTTTCTCGGATATTTCGGAAAAATCACTGCGACACTAGCGGTAAGAGCGCCGTGAGCAGGGCCGTCGCCTTCCTCTCCGAGGCGGCCGGAACTGCCTCTTCTTTGGGCCTTGCGGCCACTGCAACATTTCGGTGACGCTTCGGAAAAATTCGCCTCCCCATTCGGTTCGCGGTGATCTCCGGGTCTGCGACAGGTCCGGAACCCCCAGGAGGAAGGACGCACTGTGGTGAAAGGTCTCAAGGTCTCGGCAGCGGCAGTAGCCCACACTGCCGCACGCTCCGTCGATGCCGGCCGGCCCTCCCGCGGAGGCGGTCGATGAGCGGCGACGTCACTTCCGGCGGCGGGAGCCGAGCCTCGGGTGCCCGTCGCGCGCTTGTCGTAGGCGCCGTGGCCACGCTGTCGCTGGGGCTCGCGGTGATCGAGGGTCCCGGTGCGAACGCGGGTGTCGGCACGCTCGTCGCGCCGGCCGTGGCGCCCGCGGCGGTGGCCGCCGCGGCTGCGGTGGAGGATGAGGGCGCCGACTGCCCGGTGCCCGACCTGGGGCAGTTGACGTCCAACTCGCGGCTTCCCGACCCGTTCAAGAAGATCAACGGGCAGCGCATCACGTCCAAGTCGGAGTGGCGGTGCCGGCGGGAAGAGATCAAGAAGCTGGCCGAGCGGTACATCTACGGCGAAAAGCACGGCAAACCGGCCAGCGTCACCGGGACGGTCTCCCGCACCGGCATCACCGTCAACGTGTCCGACAACGGCAGGAGCGCCGGCTTCTCCGCGAGCGTCGACCTGCCCAGCGGCAACGGGCCGTTCCCGGCCGTCATCGTGTACGGCGGCTTCGGCGCGGACACCGCCACCATCAAGGCGAGCGGCGCCGCGGTGATCAGCTACGACCCGTACGCGGTCGGCAAGGAAGGCACGCCGCGCAACAACAAGCAGGGCGCCTACTACAGCATCTACGGCTCCTCCAGCAGCACCGGGCTGCTGGCCGCCTGGGCGTGGGGCGTCAGCCGCATCATCGACGTCATCGAGCAGTCGGACGGCTCCATCCTCAAGGCGGACGCGACCGGCGTCACCGGGTGCTCCCGCTTCGGCAAGGGCGCCTTCGTGGCCGGCGTGTTCGACCAGCGCATCGCGCTGACGATGCCGATCGAGTCGGGCAGCGCCGGTGTTCCCATCCTGCGCGGCATCGCCCAGGAGAGCGGTGCTCAACCGCTGAGCAGCGCATACTCCGAGCAGCCGTGGCTGGGTGACGCGTTCGGCTCCTTCACCGGCAACCCGAACCAGCTTCCGGTCGACACGCACGAGATGGTGGGCATGATCGCCCCGCGCGGTCTGTTCATCATGGAGAACCCGCACGTCGACTGGCTGGGCGCGCAGTCCGGCAGCGTGGCGGCGCTGGCCGGAGCCGAGATCTACAAGGCGCTCGGCGCGGGTGACAACATCAGCTACTGGTCCGACGTGCAGGACGGCACCCACTGCGCCAGCCGCTCGGAATGGCGCACCCCGCTGCAGCAGAACATCCAGAAGTTCCTGCTGAAGACGGGCAACGCCGCCGGCGTCTTCCGGATCTCCCCCAGGAAGTCCGGCAACCTGTCGCAGTGGAAGGACTGGACGACCCCCACCCTTACCGACTCCAACCCGTCGCCCAGCCCGAGCCCGTCGCCGACGGCCTCACCCACGCCTTCGCCCAGCACCAGCCCGAGCACCGGCCCGAGCCCGTCGCCCAGCCCGAGCCCCTC
>JADGHC010000529.1 GCA_019689655.1 Microbispora sp. | reverse complement strand
CGCGGACACCGGCGGGGACACCGGCGGGGACGACCGGCGGGACGACGACGCGCGGTGGATCACGCTGTCGCGGGCGCAGCAGCGGACGGCCGAGGTCGTCGAGCGGTCCCGGCGCGAGATCCCGGCGGCCTTCACGGCGATGACCGTGGACGTGACCGGGGTCCTGTCGCTCGCCCGCGACCTCACCCGCCGGCTGCGCGCCCTGATCGGGCTGCCCGAGATGACGGTGAAGGCGCTCGGCGGGCTGCTCGACCGCTTCCCGGTCTTCTTCGCCGAACCCGGCCCCGGCCTTCGCGCGCGACGGGCCGCCACCGCCGACGTGGGGGTCACCATCGACGTCGGCCGGGGGCTGTTCATCCCGGTCGTCCGCGACGCCGGCAACCGGTCGCTCGCCGAGATCGCCGGCGACCTGGCCGCCTTCCGCACGACGGCGCTCACCGGGTCGTTCCGGGAACGCGACCTCCAGGGGGGCGCCATCACGCTCACCCTGCACACCCACGACGGCATCGTGCTCGCCACTCCGATCGTCTTCCCCGGCCAGACGTGCGCGCTGTCGCTGACCGCGCCGCGCCCCGAGGTCGTCCCGGACGGCTCGGGCTTCGCCGTACGCAAGACCGCCACAATCGGCCTCGCCTACGACCACCGTTTCATCAACGGTCGCGATGCCGCGGAGTTCCTCGGCGAACTCCGTACGGCGCTCGAATCACCCGCGCGATTCCTCACCGAGAATGGATGAAGCCATGAACTCACCCGCACGGTTTCCGGCCGACTTCGTCTGGGGCGCGTCCACCGCGGCGTACCAGATCGAGGGGGCGACCACGGAGGACGGGCGCGGGCCCTCGGTGTGGGACACGTTCTGTGCGGTCCCGGGGAACGTACGCGACGGCGACAGCGGTGAGCACGCCGCCGACCACTACCACCGCTACGCCGAAGACCTGGACCTCATCGCCGATCTCGGCCTGGGCAGCTACCGCTTCTCCATCGCCTGGCCGCGGATCCAGCCGACCGGCTCGGGCAAGCCCAACCAGAAGGGCCTCGACTTCTACCGCCGCCTCGTGGACGGGCTGGCCGAACGCGGGGTCCGGCCGATGGCCACGCTCTTCCACTGGGACCTGCCGCAGGAGCTGCAGGACCGAGGGGGCTGGGAGAACCGGGACACGGCCGAGCGCTTCGCCGAGTACGCCGCGATCTGCTTCGACAACCTGGAGATCCGGGACTGGCTGACGATCAACGAGCCGAAGACCGTGGTCGACTGCGGATACCGCCTCGGCACCCACGCGCCGGGGGTCAAGGACGACGCGCGGGCGTTCGTGGCCTGCCACCACCTGCTGCTCGCCCACGGCCTGGCCTCCCGCGTGCTGCACGAGCGGCACCCCGGGCGCCGCATCGGGCCCGCGCTCAACCTCCACCCCACCTACCCGGCCGACGAGACGCCGGAGGCGCGCGAGGCGGCCGAGCACCAGGACGGGCTGGAGAACCGGCTCTACCTCGACCCCATCTTCAAGGGCCGCTACCCCGAGGACACGCTGCGCTGGATCTCCGAGCGCAGCCCGATGGCCGACCACATCCTCGACGGCGACCTCGGCGTCATCGCCGAGCCCATCGACATCCTGGGCGTGCAGTACTACACCCCGGTCTTCGTGGACGGCAAGGGCGAGCGGGTCTTCCTGCACGAGCGGGCCCAGGCCGAGTGGCTCGAGATCTACCCCGAGGGCCTCTACGACATCCTCGTCCGGGTGCAGCGGGACTACCCCGGCGTGCCGATCGTGATCACGGAGAACGGCCTGGCCGTCGTGGACGCGCGCGACGCCGACGGCCGCATCCGCGACGAGCGGCGGATCGGGTACCTGCGCGACCACCTGGGCGCGCTGCACCGCGCGATGGCCGACGGCGCGCAGGTCGAGGGCTACCACCTGTGGTCGCTGCTGGACAACTTCGAGTGGGCCGAGGGGTACAGCCAGCGGTTCGGCATCGTCTACGTGGACTACGCGACGCAGGAGCGCATCCTCAAGGACAGCGCGCTCTGGTACCGCGACGTCGTGAAGAGCGGCGAGCTTCGCTGACGCCCGGACGCACGATGCCGGGGGCCGCGACGGCCGGCGCGGCCCCCGGCGGCGTCTCCTCCCCCGCGTCCCCCGGGCCGGGATGAAACTTTCAGCGCGAATAGGTGGGCCCTTGCCCATGCACGTGCACTTGGGGACCGATTCGCGGCAAATTGCTGCCTTTATAGCGGTCTAGGCAACAATCTCACGAATAAGTTGACGCATCCGCCGAAAAGACTTAGTTTTGCGTGTGATGGGAGCGCTCCCACAACTCTCCCGCCCTACTTGGATCAAGGGCGATGAGCTGGGATAAAGTCCCTGCATACCGTGAGATGACCCGCTTCTCGACGCCGAGTCAGCGAGAGGACTCCCCCGTGCCCGATTACACACTTGCCGGCGGCGCTTACCAGGCCACGATCAGCGAGCGGGGCGGCGCGCTCCGGGTGCTGCGCCACGAGGGCCGCGATCTGGTGACGAGCTGGCCGGAAGGCGGGCCGGTCCCGTACTACAGCGGCACCATCCTCGCACCCTGGCCGAACCGGGTGGTCGGCGGCACGTACGTCTTCGAGGGGCGGCGCCGCCACCTGCCGGTGAACGAGCCCGACCGCGGCCACGCCCTGCACGGCCTCGTCTCCGGGATCGACTGGAAGTGCGCGGAGCTGATGTCCGTGGAGGACCACCACGGCCACGTACGGCTGACACACGTCGTGGAGCCGACCGAGGGCTACCCGCACCGGATCGCACTCGAAGTGCGGCACTCGCTGTCCGAGGAGGGGCTGTCGACCACGCTGACGGCGCAGAACGTGGGCGACACGGCGGCGCCGTACGGCTGCGGGCCGCACCCGTGGCTACTGGCCGGGCCGGACGTGACGGCGTACGAGCTCGCCCTGCCGGCCGGACGGGTGCTGCTCACCGACGACCTGCTCGCCCCCACCGACCTGGTGGAGGTCGCGGAGACGCCGTACGACTTCCGGACGCCGCGCGTGATCGGGGACACCGCCGTCGACCACGCCTTCACCGGCCTGACGGAGGGGCGCGTGCGCGTGCTCGGGCCGGAGGGCGGCGTGGAGCTGACCTGGGACCCGGCGGTGATGCCGTGGGTCCAGATCTGCACCGGCACCGGGCTCGGCCACCGCGGACTGGCCGTGGAGCCCATGACCTGCCCGCCCGACGCGTTCAACTCGGGCACCGATTTGATCGTCTTGCAGCCGGGGGACAAGCACGAGGCCACCTGGACCATCGCGGCGACGACACCGGCGCGGGAAGGCTGAATGGAAAGCCGGACCAAGAGGCGGCTGTCCCCCGCGCAGATCGACGAGGTCGCCCGCGACGCGCTCGGCTGCGGCGTGGCCTCGTCGGTGGAGCTCACCGACGGCTACGCCAACGCCGTCTGGCGGCTCGGCCTGGAGGACGGGCGCCAGGTGGTGCTCAAGCTCGGGCCGCCGCCGGACCTGCGGATGCTGGCGTACGAGCGGCACCTGCTGCGCACCGAGGCGATGGTCTACCACCTCGCCCGGCCGGCGGGGCTGCCGATGCCCGAGCTGCTGCGGGCGTCGTTCGACGACGAGAGGCTGGGCGGCGACTACCTCATCCTGTCCGCGCTCGACGGGGTGCCGTGGAACCGCGCGACGCTCAGCCGGGCGGAGGACGACGCGCTGCGGTTCGAAGTGGGCCGATACCTCGCCCGCCTGCACGCCATCCCCGGCACCGGCGTCTTCGGCTACCCGTACGCCGGGCTGACCGGCCGCACCTGGCGGGAGGCGTTCCTCGTCATGGTCGGCGCCCTGCTCGACGACGCCGTCTACTACGACACCCGCCTGCCCGCGTCGATCGTGGAGATCGCCGGGCTGATCTACATGAACGCGCACGTCCTCGACCAGGTCACCACCCCGTCGCTGGTGCACTTCGACCTGTGGCCGGGCAACGTGTTCCTGACCGGCGACAAGCGCATCCAGGCCTTCATCGACCACGAGAGGGCGTTCTGGGGCGATCCGCTCGCCGACTTCGTCACCCCAACCCTCTTCGGCGAGCTGCGCGAGGACGATCCGATGCTCGCGGGCTACCGGCAGGAGGGCGGCCCGGCGACGCTGGACCACGCCGCGCGCCTCCGGATCGCCCTCTACCGCGCCTACCTCTACCTGATCATGCTGGTGGAGGACGGCCCGCGGCGGTATCCCGAGGAGTTATACGGACCTCTCCGGGACCACACGACGCGGTCGCTGACCGCCTGCCTGGACACGCTCCGCGAGGCGGCCCGCGGCCACGCCCGCGTCTGAGCACGGCCGTCACCGGTCGCGGGGGGGGGGGGGGGGGGGGGGGGGGGGGGGGCGGGGGGGGGGGGGGGGGGGGGGGCGGGGGGGGGGGGGGAGAGCCACACAG
>JADGHC010000528.1 GCA_019689655.1 Microbispora sp. | reverse complement strand
GGCGGGGGTCACGGGACGGCGGCGGCCCCATCGGCGGGTGGTCGGCGCGGTGACGATAATCACCGTTTGGGCACTTTCGGGGGTCCCGGAACGCATGGCCGGAACCGGAAGCCTTAGGCTTGCAGAAGGCAGCCCGAGGCGAGGTCAGGTCGCCTCGGGCTGCCCCGTCGGCCCGGGCTATCCCTTCAGGAAGCCGAGGATGCGCGACCAGGCGTCGGCGCAGGCCGCGGCCAGCTCCGGGCGGCCCAGCTCGAAGAAGCTGTGCGGCGCTCCCGGATAGGTGACGATCTCGTGCTCGACCCCCGCCTTTTCGAGCGCCTCGTCGAACGCGTTCACCACCTCCGGGGTGATGTTCTCGTCGGCGCCGCCGAACAGCCCCAGGATCGGCCCGCGCAGCTCGCCGGCCATCTGGGTCGGGCCGGGGCTGCCGAACAGCATGTCCGGATATCCGTAAAGACCGATCGTGCCGCCGAACCCGAACTCGGGCCGGGCCGCCGTGAACGCGAGCCTGCCGCCGAAGCAGAAGCCGAGCGAGAAGACCTTCTCACCGCCCTCCGCCCGCAGCTTCGCGATGCCGGTGGTGATGTCGGCGAACAGCGTGTCCCTGCTCGCCTTCATCAGGTGTTCCATGAAGGGGAAATCGCCGGGGCGTGGATCGGTCCCGGCGGTACGGCCGAAATAGTCGATGGCAAGCGCGGTGTGGCCCTGCTCCGCGAGCCGTTCGGTGAGGCGCTCGTAGAAGCCGGACAGCCCCCGGTTGTCCGGCAGGACGAGCACCGCAGAACCGGACGCATGCTCGGGGCGGGACAGGTGGGCCGCGAATTCCGCGCCGTCCGCGGAGGTCAGAATGAGACGTCCGGATGTGATGGTCGTGACCGGAGCACCGTAAATCGGCGGCACGGCGTCAGGCTCGTAACACACGGGCGAGATCCCCTTCGGCACATTCGGATGAGATACGCCCGTGAGGCTACAACACCATTTCAAGTTAACCGCGTCATCATATCAGAAATAAAAAAATTTCCGATATCCCATAGATAACAGATCCATCTCTTCGGAACGAAAAGATGGATCCGTTCGCGTGGTACTCGATCAGATCAACGGACCGGGCGTGTCGTGCGGCGGCACCGGGCCGGTGCCGGGCGGCGGCAGCGGCGACTGAGGCGGATACTCGGGGTTCACGCTCTGCGGCGGCGCCGGCTCGCCGATGTCATATCCGGTGCCGGACCCGCCGGTGCCGGACCCGCCGGTGTCGCCCCGCTGGTGCGGGCCGGGCACCTCGCCGCGCCAGGCGCCGGTCTCGCCGCCGCGTGACTCGATGAAGGTCTTGAAACGCTCCAGATCGCCCTTGACGCGCATGCGGACGAGCTGCAGGGCGTCCGCCGCCTTCTCCAGGAAACCCTCGGGGTCGTAATCCATCTGCAGGGTGACCCGAGTCGTGGCGTCGCCGAGCCGATGGAAGGTGACGACGCCGGCCTGCCGGGGCGTGTCGACCGAGCGCCAGGCCACCCTCTCGTCGGGGTGCTGCTCGGTGATCTCCGCCTCGAACTCTCGGCGGACGCCCGCGATCTGCACGACCCAGTCGGTGCGCCTGTCGCCGACCTGCGTGACCGACGCCACGCCTTCCATGAACTCCGGGAAGCTCTCGAACTGCGTCCACTGGTTGTACGCGGTGTGGATCGGGACGTTCACATCGACGGACTGCTGAATCGAGCTCATGCCGCCTCCTTCTGTCGTGGGCTACGGCACTACGCCTGCCCCGGGAAGGAGGGATAAACCCGCGCCGCCTCAGCAGCGGGCCGGGCTGTGGCGCTCGCCGCGTCGCCGGGCCGGACGGGCCGGCCGAGGCCGGGCCACGGCGCCGTCGTCGCCCACCCGCGCGTCCCGCCGCTGCTCACCCTGTCGCGCACGCCCCGGCTGATCGCCCGGCCGCACATCCCGGCGCCGCTCCCCCGGCCGTGCGTCCGGCCGCCGCTCACCCGGCCGGTGCGGCCGTACGGTGACGAGGTCACGCACGCCCCGGGAGACGTGGTCCTCGCGCCGTCCATCGGACCGGAGCTCGTCCTCCAGGGTGCGGTCGGCCGCCGCGTACCAGCCGGTGACCACCTGTACGGCGACCGCGGCGAACAGCAGGCCGAACGGCAGCGCCCACCCGCCGCTCACCTGATGGAGCAGGCCGAACGTGATCGGTCCGGCGCCCGCGATGAGGTATCCGGCGCTCTGCCCGAAGGCGGACAGCGCGGCGGTGCCCGCCGCCGTGCGGGTCCGCGTGGCCAGCATCGCCAGCGCGAGCGGGAACGTGCCACCGCCGACGGCCACGAGGATCGACCACGCCCACAGCGCCTGCCCGGTGAGCAGGCCCGCGAATCCGGCGGCGTACAGGACGGCGAAGGCGATCACCAGCGGGCGCTGCCCGGACTGCCGGGTCGCCAGCGCGGGCACCGCCATGGAGACGGGGATGCCGAGCCCGGTGAACACGGCGAGGACCAGACCGGCCTGGGCGGCGGTGTAGCCGTTGTCCCGCAGCAGCAGCGGCAGCCAGCCGAACATCACGTACGCGATGAGGGACTGCGAACCGAAATATCCGGCCACGGCCCAGGCGAGCCTGCTGCGCAGAAGGCCGTCGGCTCCGGCGCTTGCGGGAGTGCTGCGCCGCTCCGGCTCACCGCGCCGAAGCGCGAGCCACGGAATGGCGGCCACGGCGGCCAGGGCCGCCCACACCCCGAGTGCCACGTGCCAGTTGCCTCCCGCGGCCTGCTGCACGGGTACGGTCGCGGCGGCGGCGACCATCGTCCCCGCCGCCAGCGCGGTCGAGTAGACGGTGGTCATCGCGCCCGCCCGACGCGGGAAGTGTCTCTTGATCAGCGCGGGGATGACGACGTTGCCGACCGCACCGCCCGCCAGCGCGACCGCGCTCGCGGCCATGAACGGCACGGCCGAGTCGACCAGGGCCCGCACGGCCTGCCCGGCGGCGAGCAGGGCGATCGCGGCCAGGAGCAGCCGCTGCTCGCCCATCCTGCGGGACAGAGCCGGCGTCACAGCGCCGAACAGGGCGAAGCTCATCACCGGCAGCGTGGTGAGCAGCCCCGTCATCGCCGCCGACAGGCCCAGTCCGGCGCTCACCTCGTCGAGGACGGTCCCCACGCTCGTCACCGCGGTGCGCAGGTTCAGCGCGGCGAGGGCGATGCCCCCGGCGATCAGCCATGCCATCGCTCCGCCCTGTGCTCGCGGCACACCCCATCGCGTCACGACGGCACTCATCGCCGCAAACATCTCCCCTCATCCAGTCATCCTATGTTTACATCATACCAAAGCCCTCATAGCTCTCATTGTTCCCCGGCTTCCCTGTGACGTCGCGCACCCCGCCGGCTCCGGCGGCGCCTCACGCCGCGCGATGGCGGACGCCTGGCCGACGACTCCGTTTCGGGCCGCAGTCCGCGCGCCCGGGCGTACGCCCCGGCGGTTCGGGGGAGGCGCGCGGGTGCGCACCGCGTGTGCCGCACCGCCTTGCGGTCCCGGCGCATAACCGCCCCCGGCAGGAAGGGCCCGCACAACCGTCCGGACCGCGACGGCCGGGAGATCCGTTACGGGTGCCGGACCCCGCGCAGCAGCCACAGCAGGCCGATCACGGGCAGCACGAGCGGCACGAAGCCGTACCCGCTGCCGTACCCGGACCACACGGTGGCGTGCGGGAACGCGGCGGCGTCGGCCAGGCTCAGCGTGCCCACGACCAGCACCCCGGCCAGCTCGACCAGGCAGGCGGCCACCGCGACGCGCCGGGCGCCCCGGGCCAGCGCCACCGTGAGCACGATGTACACCAGCCCGGCGAACGCCGACAGCACGTACGCCAGGGGCGCCTCGGCGAACTTCGTGGCGATCTGGACGGCGGCGCGGGACGTCGCGGCCAGCGCGAAAATCCCGTACACGGCGACGAGCACGCGTCCCGGCCCGGAGCGTACGACCTCGCGGCTCTTGTCCTGCCCGGAGGGAGTGCTCATGCGCCCGCGTTCCAGATCTGCAGCAGCCGCCCGGTCATGACGGCCACGGTGAAGGCGGCCACGGCGATGACCCCCGGCCCCCAGCGCGTGCGCTCCGCCCGGCCCCACCACATGGCGGCGGGCGGGATCACCACGGTCGCCACCAGGTAGCCGATGAAGGTCGCCTTCTCGGCGACGTGCCCGAGCCCGGCGAGCGCGAATCCCGCCTGCGCGAGCACGGCGAGCTCCAGCAGCCCGAGCCCGGCCAGCAGCACCGGCCCCATCGGCCGGTTGCGTGCGGTGGTGATCACGCTGACCAGTGCGAGCAGCAGGGCGGCGCCGATCAGCCAGCCCGAGTATGCGCCGTTCATGCCGCGGTCGAAGCGGGGGTCGCAGACATGGCCAGTAGCGTATCGGCCCGCACTCCCGCCTCCCGAACCATCCCCGGCACTGCTGCGA
>JADGHC010000527.1 GCA_019689655.1 Microbispora sp. | reverse complement strand
GACCTGCCTGCCGATGGGCCGGGTGATCGCGCACGAGCTGGAGCTGGTGGGCAGCCACGGCATGGCCGCCCACGCCTACCCGCCGATGCTGGAGCTGATCGCGGCGGGCGTGCTCCGCCCCGACCTGCTGGTCACCCGCGCCATCGGCCTGGACGACGCGCCGGACGCGCTGACCCGGCCGGGCGCGCACCCGGGCGTCACCATGATCATCCCGAGCTCGGCCGGGTGAGCGACGCGTAGAGCTCGCGGGTGCGCTCGGCGATCCGCCGCCAGGAGAAGTGCTCGATCGCGCGCACCCGCCCGGCCTCGCCCATCGCGGCGGCCAGGCGCGGGTCGCCGAGCAGCGTGTTCACCCGCTCGGCCAGCGCGGCGGCGAACGCCTCCGGGTCGCACGGCTCGCCGTCCCCGCCCTGGTCGATCGGGACGAGCAGGCCCGTCTCGCCGTCGGCGACGACCTCGGGGATGCCCCCGGTCGCGGTCGCCACGACGGCGGTCTCGCACGCCATCGCCTCCAGGTTCACGATGCCCATCGGCTCGTACACCGAGGGGCACACGAACACGGTGGCGTGCGTGAGGATCTGGATCACCTCGGGCCTGGGCAGCATCTCGGAGATCCACACCACGCCCTTGCGGGAGGCCGACAGTTCGCGCACGAGCGCGGTGACCTCCTCGGCGATCTCCGGCGTGTCTGGCGCGCCCGCGCACAGCACGAGCTGCGCCGCCGGGTCGAACGACCGCGCCGCGTGGAGCAGGTGCACCAGGCCCTTCTGCCGGGTGATCCGCCCCACGAAGACGACGTACGGCACGGCCGGGTCGATGCCGTGCTGGACCAGGGCCTCGGTGCCCCGGGAGGGCGCGTACTCCCCGGTGTCGATGCCGTTGTGGATCACCCGCACCCGATCGGGTGATATTTCGGGATATGCGGTGAGCACGTCGCGCCGCATCCCCTCGGACACCGCGATGATCGCGTCGGCCGCCTGGAGTGCGGTCCGCTCCGCCCACGACGACAGCGTGTAGCCGCCGCCGAGCTGCTCGGCCTTCCACGGGCGCAGCGGCTCCAGGCTGTGCGTTGTCACCACGTGCGGCACGCCGTACAGCATCTTGGCGAGATGGCCGGCGAAGTTGGCGTACCAGGTGTGGCTGTGTACGAGATCGGCGCCCGCGCAGCCGGCGGCCATCTCCACGTCGACACCGAGCACCTGCAGCGCGGCGTTCGCGCCGGACAGCCCCGCGGGGACCGTATAGGCCCGTACGCCGGGCTCCTCACGCGGGGCGCCGAAGCACCGCACCCGCACGTCCGCGAGCCGGCGAAGCTCCCGCGCGAGGTACTCCACATGGACGCCGGCCCCGCCGTACACCTCGGGCGGATACTCACGGCTCAGCAGATCGACACGCATACGTGTGAGCTTAGGGTCCCAATTCGCGCCGTTTGCCGATGTCCCTGGTGTTTGTTAGCCGTTTCGCGGGTTAAGGTCCTGCCTATGAAGGTCCTGGCGATCGTGCTCGCGGGTGGAGAGGGCAAGCGGCTGATGCCGCTCACCGCGGACCGGGCCAAGCCCGCGGTGCCCTTCGGCGGCATCTACCGGCTCATCGACTTCGTGCTGTCGAACCTCGCGAACGCGCACTACTGGCAGATCGTGGTGCTGACGCAGTACAAGAACCACAGCCTGGACCGGCACATCTCCCGGACGTGGCGGCTGTCGTCGATGCTCGGCAACTACGTGACCCCGGTGCCCGCGCAGCAGCGGCTGGGGCCGCGCTGGTTCGCCGGGTCGGCCGACGCGCTGTTCCAGAACCTCAACCTGATCTACGACGAGATGCCCGACCACGTGATCGTCTTCGGCGCGGACCACATCTACCGCATGGATCCCCGCCAGATGGTCGAGCAGCACGTCGACTCCGGCGCCGACGTGACCGTCGCCGCGATCCGCCAGCCGCTCGCGCTGGCCGACCAGTTCGGGGTCATCGAGGCGGACCCCTCCGGCCGCCGGATCGTCGCGTTCCGCGAGAAGCCGAAGGACGCGGTGGGCCTGCCCGACGCGCCCGACCAGATCTTCGCCTCGATGGGCAACTACGTCTTCAAGACCCAGGCCCTGATCGAGGCCCTGCGCGAGGACGCCCTCGACCCCGGCAGCAAGCACGACCTCGGCGGCAACATCATCCCGATGTTCGTCAAGAGCGGCGGCGCGGAGGTGTACGACTTCGCGAACAACGTGGTGCCCGGCTCGACCGAGCGCGACCGCGGCTACTGGCGCGACGTGGGGACGCTCGACGCCTACTACGAGGCCAACATGGACCTCATCTCGGTGCAGCCGATCTTCAACCTCTACAACGACAAGTGGCCCATCTACACGGGCTACGATCCGCTGCCCCCGGCGAAGTTCGTGCACAACGAGGGCGACCGGGTGGGGCATGCGCTGGACTCGCTCGTCTCACCCGGGGTCATCATCTCGGGCGGCACGGCGCTGCGCTCGATCCTGTCCCCCGGCGTGGTGCTGCACTCCCATTCGCACGTCGAGGACTCGGTGCTGATGGGCTCCGTCAAGGTCGGCAGAGGTGCGGTCGTCCGCAGAGCCATCATCGACAAGAACGTGGTCATCCCCGACGGCGCCAGGATCGGCTTCGACCTGGAGTACGACCGCCAGCGGTTCGTCGTGACCCGCGGCGGTGTGGTGGTGATCGGGAAGAACGAGGTCATCGACCGCTGAGCCCGGGCCCGGGTCGTTCCCCGGGCTCCGCGCCGCTCAGCGCCCGTTGATCCGCCACATCGGCTCGACCACGGTCCACTGGGCCTCCCACACCCGGCGGGCGCGCCGCTGGTTCACCAGGCGGGTGCAGGTCACCAGCAGCGCGAGGATCGCGGTGGCGGCCAGCGGGACGCCCGTGCCCACGGTCAGCGCGGCGACCACCGTGGTCTCCCGGTCCTGCGGCCGGGGCGTGATCACACCCTTGTCGTCGGTCCAGATGCGCACCGTCTCACCGGCCTGCCTGCCGGGCGGGACCTCGATGACGCCGGTCTTCGCCGTGCCGTCGGGGGCCACCCACGTGGCCTGGGCGTGCCCGACCGCCGCACCGCCCACCGACAGGCGGGGCGCGGTCACGTCGCCGGTCAGCGTGGCGACGACCTGATGCCGGGTGCGCGCGTGCTCGGCCTCGATTTTCAGCCCGTTGCGGTACTCGCGCATGCCGAGCACCACGCCCGCCACGATCGCGACCACGACACCCAGCACCGCGGCAAGCCGCACCAGCGCTTCGACCCGGTCGCACCGGCGCCGAAGCGGATTCCTATCTAGTCCCAGCCAGCGGACGAACCTGGCGAATGGATTCTGCGACATCTCACACCTCACAGGGTCATTACCACTGCGAGTCCCGTTTATGCCTATTTTGCATCCCAAGAGAATCCAGGGGAACGCCCCTCCCGATATGCCCGGACACCTTCGGCCATTTCGCCACTCTCCCTGGCCTCCCGCTGCCAGGCGCGCACCTCGGCCTCCCCGGCCCGGCCGTCGATGATCTGCTTGGCCGCCGTCAGCGTCAGCCGGGATCTGGCGGCCATCGTGGCCGCCAGGCCGTACACGCGCTCCCGCAGGCCCTCGGGCGGGCAGACCTCGTCGACGAGGCCGGCACGCAACGCGTGATCTGCGTCGATGAGCTCGGCGGAGAAGAGCAGGAGCTTCGCCGTGGCGGGCCCGGCGATCTGCGCGAGGCGCCGGGTGGAGCTGAGCGGGTAGACGATCCCGAGCTTGGCCGGGGTGACGCCGAAGCGGGCGCCGGCCGCCGCGATGCGCAGGTCGCAGGCGAGCGCGAGCTGGCATCCGCCGCCGACGCAGTATCCCTCGATCATTGCGATCACGGGTTTGGGAAAGGTCGCGAGCGCGTGCTCGGCGGCAACGGTAAGACCGGTGTCATCGTCGTTATCGCCAAGCTCATGAATTTCCGAAATATCAGCACCGGAACAAAAAGTTCCGCCGGCTCCGGTAATGATGAGCACACGTACCTTCGGGTCGGCGGCAAGGTCCGCCAGGATGCCCGGAAGCGCCCGCCACATGGCGGCGGTGAGCGCGTTGCGCTTGGCGGGCCGGTCGAAGGTGAGGGTGGCGACGTGCTCGTCGAGGGTCAGGGTGAACCCGTCGGCAACTTCCATCCCTCGATTGTCCAAGCCGCCCGCCCGGCCCCTGCCGCGGGCCCGGG
The DNA here is from genome assembly GCA_019689655.1 of Microbispora sp. Classification (GTDB taxonomy): domain Bacteria; phylum Actinomycetota; class Actinomycetes; order Streptosporangiales; family Streptosporangiaceae; genus Microbispora. The sequence goes on along the minus strand of JADGHC010000527.1, from coordinate 255 downwards.
GAGTCCGGCCCCGCGGGATGATCGGTAGGGTCGGCCGCATGGGAAGATCGCGCCCCCCTTCCGCAGGCTCACCCCCGCCGAGCGGCGGCTGTGGGAGGCCTATCCCACCGGGGCCTGGGTCGACCTGCGTGACGGGCGCGAGACCGACTCCTCGGCCGGGGCGCCTGGGAGCCGGTCGGGTGGACCCAGTGGCCGGCGAACGGGCTGATCGCCGCGGGATGGATCCTCGCCACCGCGCTCATCGCCGGCGCGAGC
>JADGHC010000526.1 GCA_019689655.1 Microbispora sp. | reverse complement strand
CGTCGCCGCCGGGACTCCGGCCCGCGGGAGACGTCCGGGCCGGGTCCGGCGGTCAGCACTCGATGACGTTGACGGCGAGCCCGCCGCGCGAGGTCTCCTTGTACTTGTCGAGCATGTCCCTGCCGGTGTCGCGCATCGTCTTGATGGCCTTGTCGAGCGACACGAAGTGGCGGCCGTCGCCGCGCAGCGCGATGCGGGCGGCGGCGATCGCCTTGATCGAGGCGACGGCGTTGCGCTCGATGCACGGGATCTGGACGAGGCCGCCGATCGGGTCGCAGGTCAGGCCGAGGTTGTGCTCGATGCCGATCTCGGCGGCGTTCTCCACCTGCTCGGGCGTGCCGCCGAGCGCCTCGGTGAGGCCCGCCGCCGCCATCGAGCAGGCCGAGCCGACCTCGCCCTGGCAGCCGACCTCCGCCCCCGAGATGGAGGCGTTCTCCTTGAACAGCACGCCGATGGCGCCCGCGGTCAGCAGGAACCGGACGATGCCGTCCTCGTCGGCGCCGGGGAGAAAACGCATGTAGTAGGACAGGACGGCGGGGATGATGCCGGCGGCGCCGTTGGTGGGCGCGGTGACGACCCGGCCGCCCGCCGCGTTCTCCTCGTTGACGGCCAGCGCGAACAGCGTGACCCAGTCCATCGCCCGCAGCGGGTCGGTCCCGCCGGCCTCGCTCTGCAGGCGCCGGTGCAGCCGGTGGGCCCGGCGGCGCACCTTCAGGCCGCCCGGCAGGACGCCCTCACGGCTGATGCCGCGCCGCACGCACTCGGCCATCACCGACCACAGGCGCAGCAGGCCGGCCCGGATCTCCGCCTCGCCGCGGCCGAAGGCCTTCTCGTTCTCCATCATCAGGCCGGAGATCGACAGCCCGGTCTCGGCGCAGTGCGCGAGCAGTTCGTGCGCGGTCGTGAACGCGTACGGCAGCGCCGTGTCGTCGGGCTTGATCCGGTCGGCGCCGGTGGCGTTCTCGTCCACCACGAAGCCGCCGCCGACCGAGTAGTACACCTTCTCGCGCAGCACCGCGTCGTCGGCGTACGCGGTGAACCGCATGCCGTTCGGGTGGTGGGGGAGCGACAGCTTGCGCTCGAAGACGAGGTGCTCGCCGACCACGAAGGGGATCTCGTGCACGCCGTACAACGTGACCGTGCCGCTCGCGCGCATCGCCGCGAGCCGTTCGTCGACGGTGTCGACGTCGACCGTTTCGGGTTTCTCGCCGGACAGGCCGAGCAGGACCGCCTTGTCGCTGCCGTGGCCCTTGCCGGTCAGCCCGAGCGAGCCGTACAGGACGGCCTCGACCCGGGTGACCTTCTCCAGCAGCCCGTCCCGGTGCAGCCCGCGGACGAACTTGTGCGCCGCGGCCATCGGGCCGCCCGTGTGCGAACTGGACGGCCCGATCCCCACCTTGAACAGATCGAAGACGCTGATCGCCATTGACCCTCGCCTCCTCCCCGCCGGGTCAGGACTCGCCGGAGGTGAGCGCCGCGTACTCCGCGGCCGACAGCAGGTCGTCGGGCTCCTCCTCCACGCGCACGCGGAACAGCCAGCCCTCGCCGTACGGGTCGGAGTTGATCAGGGAGGGGTCCTCGGAGACGGCGGGGTTGATCTCGACGATCTCACCGCTGACCGGCGCGAAGACGTCGCTCACCGACTTGGTGGACTCCACCTCGCCGACCGCGTCGCCGGCCGTGATCGTCGCGCCGACCTCCGGGTGCACCTCCACGTAGACCACGTCGCCGAGCTGCTCGGCCGCGTACGCCGTGATGCCCACCGTGACGGTGAGGCCGTCTTCGAGCCCGGCCACCCACTCGTGCTCTTTGGTGTAGCTCAGGTCCTCGGGAATGGTGCTCACTTGCTCCTCCTGTAGAAAGGCAGATCGACGATGTCGACCGGTTCCTGGCTGCCCCGGATGTCCACGGCCAGGCCGCCCTTCTCCAGGGCGTCTTCGTCGACGTACGCCATGGCGATCGGGCGGCCGAGCGACTGCGAGGGGGCGCCGCTGGTCACCTCGCCGACGACGGCGCCGTCCCGGGTGACGGCGTAGCCGCGGCGGGGCACGCGGCGTCCGCGGGCCACCAGCCCGGCCAGCCGCCGGGTCGTGCCCTTCTCCGCGGCCCGCTCGAGCGCGGCCCTGCCCACGAAGCCGCCGGGCTTGTCCAGGCGGACGACGCGGCCGAGCCCGGCGTCGAACGGCGTGGTCGAGGTGCTCAGCTCGTTGCCGTACAGCGGCATCCCGGCCTCGAGACGCAGCGTGTCACGGGCGGACAGCCCGGCGGGGACCAGTCCGAGGCCGGCGCCCGCCTCGCTGAGGGCGTGCCACAGCGGTACGGCGTCGGCGTTCGCGACGAACAGCTCGAAGCCGTCCTCGCCCGTGTAGCCGGTCCTGGCGATGAGGGTGTCCGCGCCCGCGACCGTGCCGCGGGTGATGGCGTAGTACTTGAGCTCGCCGAGGTCGGCGTCGGTCAGCGCGGACAGGATCTCGGCGCTGCGCGGCCCCTGCACCGCGACCAGCGCGTACTCGTCCGACCTGTCGTCGACCCGCGCGTCGTACGCCTCGGAGCGCTCGGCCAGCTCCCGGGCGACCAGGGCGTAGTTGGCGGCGTTGGCGACGACCAGGAACTCCTCCTCGCCGAGCCGGTAGACGATGAGGTCGTCGAGGATGCCGCCGTCCTCGTTCACCATCATCGTGTAGCGGGCGCGGCCGGGGGCGAGAACGCTGAGGTAGCCCACCAGGGCGTGGTCGAGCGCCTCGCCCGCCTGCGGGCCGGTGACGAAGATCTCCCCCATGTGGGACAGGTCGAAGAGCCCGGCGGCCGTGCGCACCGCGTTGTGCTCGGCCGACTCGCTGCCGTATCGCAGGGGCATCTGCCACCCCGCGAAGTCGGTCAGGGTCGCGCCCAGGCTCTCGTGAACCCCGCGGAGCGGGGTGGATCGGGACATGCGCACCTCGGCAAGGACGGATGCTTTCGAACTATCGGGCATCCTCCCCCTCTGTCATCGGCGCCTGAGAGCTTCGTCCGATCTTTGCCGGACTTTCACCTTCGGCGAGACCTTCCGGCCTTCTTTCCAGAGGTCACCTGGCCCGCACGGTCCTTTGCCTTGAGAGGTTCGCGGGGAGGGCTTGCTCCTTCAGGGGCCCTGACCGGATGCCAGGACGCTCTCCCGCACGGGTTCACCGGTGTGCTGCCAGCCTAGTGCTTCGCCGTCGTCCCCGTAACCTGCGGGCGGCTCGATTCACCGGCATGTCGCCGGCGGGTGACGGCCCGGGACGCAGGCCTTGTCCCGGAGGCCGGACGCCGCCCGTCGGGTGGATCAGGTCGCCCGGCGGGTGATGTCGCGCGCGGGGGCGCGGCGTACGGCGGAGCCGGTGGTGTCGCCGGTGAGGATCCGCTGGTGGAGGGCTTGGGTGTCGGGGGACGGCTCGGTGCCGAGGCGGTCGACCAGGGCCCGGCGCAGCCGCTGGTAGGACGCCGAGGCGTCGCGGGTGCGGCCCGACCTGTGCAGCGCGAGCATGAGCTGGCGGTGCGGCCGTTCGCGCAGCGGGTGCCGCCTCGCCCACTGGGCCAGGCCGCCGACGATCTCGCGGTGGTGCCCGAGCGCCAGCCGTACGTCGAAGAGGTCCTCGGTCACGGCCCGTCGCTCCTCGTCGAGCCGTTCGGCCCAGGCGCACAGCTCCTTCACGTGCCGCATGCCGGGCAGGGCGTCGCCCCGCCACAGGCTCAGCGCCTTCTCGAACATCTTCGCCGCATTGTGGTAATCGCCATTGTCGCGAGCGATTCTGCCCTGCGCCGCGAAACGGTTGAATATTTCAGCGTCCACGGATTCCGGCGGCACGGAAAGAAGGTACCCGCCCTCCACGGTGTGCAGCGGAGAAAGTCCGGGGTCGCGGGGCGAGAACCGCTGCCGCATCTGTGCGATGTAGGTGGTAAGATTACGGCGCGCCGAATTGGTGGGACAGCCATTCCACAGCAGATCGATCAGCCTGTCCCGGTGAACCGGGATATTCGGATTGAGCAGGAACAACGCCAGGAGTTGCCGATGCCTCGGGGCGAGCCCGGCGATGACGTCCCCCGAGGGTTTCATGGCCAGGAACGGTCCAAGCACGGCGTATAACACGGTCCCCCTCGCATCACGCAGCGTTGAACGCGCCGACGGATCGGCATTGATCGGTATTTGACCATATCCCTCTTCGACGGCTTACGTCAAAAAACTGTTGTTTCTATGTCCGTCGCTTCGCGGACCATTAACGCCGCTGCGGGGGCCCAATGCCGGCCGGCCGTCGCACAGATAGGCCGGTAGACCCAAATGAAAGCGGTTACAGTTCCGGTTCTCACATCGCGGCACGGCCGGCGGCCGGGCGCAGGCCGGGGCGGCCTGTGCGCGTGGCCATCCGGGCCGGCGCGCCCGGCGCGGGGAACACGAGTCGGCCCGTGCACGCCCGGTCATCTGCGGGCGTGCAC